>NZ_CP043654.1 GCF_014217685.1 Glaciihabitans sp. INWT7
ATGACCAGCAACACCAACCGCACAGCTCGCCGCATCGTCCTGCTGAGCGCAGCGATCCTTCTCGCGGCCACGCTGGCCGGCTGCACACCAGAAGCACGAGCCGCAATCCTGAACAAGCCAGCCGGCACCACGGCAAGTGCGACCTCCACACCTGCGCCGACTGCCGCGGCTCCGAAGCCTGGTGACACTCTTACCGGAGCTCAGGCTGTCGCGCTCCGGAAGTCGCTGCCGAAGAACGGCGACTGGGTCTACACGACCTCCGCCGGAGTGAACATCATGATCAACTCCCATGAGCTGCTGCCGGAACCGGTCAAGGCTGACGCGAGCGCACAGCTTGCCGCGGCGGCCCAAGCTGGCCATGACGCAAACGACACGATGAACCCGACTTTGGGCCCGGTGATCAAACGGATCAGCGGCTCGATGGGGAAGCCCGTTGTCGTCATCGTGAGGATCTGGACCGGCAATGACGCAGGGGACGCCAAAGTCTGGCGATGGGCAGTTCAAGGTCCTGCCGCAAAACCCGGCCTCGCGAACCGGTTCCCTGACGCCGCGTCCGCTGTCGCATCCGTTCAGGGCTACATCGCCTCGCAGCCTCAGACCACCAAATGGGAAGTCCTGGTCGCCGGCTAGTTCCGGCGACCATGTGGTCATGGGTCCAGTCCTACCCGCTTCGTAAGATCAAGAATTCGCGCAAAGTTCGGAGATCCAGATGAGCACCACGCCCAGACCATCGCGCAAGCTTCCCACCACCGTCCCATCAGCCACGGATCCCGGGCTGGCCGACACTCTTGCTGGAGACCTCATCCGCGCCGCCGCAGCCTCAGCTTCTGCCCGTCAACACCTGACCTCTGAGGCTGACCAGCTGACGGCCGCCCGGGATGTGGTGGCCACCGGCAACTACAGGCAGCTCGACCACAACGGCAACCCGCTCGACCAGAAAGCCGAGAGGCTCCGCGTCACGTCGCTAGTCGGAATCCTCGAAGCCAGAGTGGCCGACGCTCAGGCCGCGCTCGACGTTGCCGAAGCGCAAGAGGAAGCGCTCGACGGCCAGCAGCCGTAGAGGCTCAGAGAGACGTCGACCGTTGATTCGCCTGCCCGACCATGTCGCGGGTGAAACCGTCTAGGTCTCCCGCGTCAACACGCCCCTCACCGATGAGCCGAACCAGCTCAGTCACCGCGTCGAAGATCGGTGCGCCGGACAGGATCGGGAAGTCGAACGTGGTTCTGATCGCTCGGGGCCGCAGCACCTTCGCCGCCATCAGCGGGAAGCCGAGCTCAGGATCTGCAACGTCGCCCCGCAGGTGATCGTTGAACGGCAGCCAGGCGTAACCGCGGCCGTCCCCGCAGACTTCCCATCCGCTGGTCCGGTAGAAGTCATCCTGTGCTGCGGGCACGTGGGCGACGATGACGTTCTGCCGGGCGGCGAGGCTTCTCCGTTCGATCTCCGCAATGAGCGCACTGCCGATCCCCTGACGTCGACGGGCCGGGTCGACCGCAAGGTAGTTCAGGAGCATGTGGGCGCGGTCGACCGCGCCCGACCCCGGGAGCCGCCACGGAACCGCCGCGGCGAACCCAATGATCTGGCCGTCAGATTCAGCGACAACAGTGAACACGCGCATCGGGGCTGCGATCTGCTCGGTCAAGGTGAGAGTGGAAAGTTCGACGCTCTCGAAGACATAGCCGGAGTGAGGCTGCCCGGCGACCGCCGGGAAGTAGTTCCGCTCGTACTCGAACAGCGCAGCGCGGTCAGTGGGCGCGGCAAAACGAATGCGTACGCCTGCTGTTGGATCCATACGCCGAGGCTAGCGGGAGGGTCCGACACGGGCCCGCCGCCCGCACCGCCGCCCACACCGGCGCAGCTGCCGCGCATGGCTTTCCTATGAGCCTCACCGCACCGTCCTCCGTCCAGACCACACCAGCGAACCTGCTCGAGCTGGTCACGCTCGACGTGGATGTCGCGGCACCAAAATACGTCCTCCGTGACTACCAGCAGAAAGCGCTGGCACGGACGCTGGAGGCTCTTGCGACAGACTCCCTGGCTACCGTCCTCTCCGCCTGCGGAACGGGCAAGACCGTCACGATGCTCGCCCTGCATGAGGCGACGAACTCCACCCTCACTGGTTTCTTCTGCCCGAACCTGTCGCTGCTGCAGCAGACCGTTGCCAGCTGGCGTGCGCTCGGCCGCAAGTTCGTCGCACTGATCGTCTGCTCGGACCCGAGCGTCGGTAAAGCCTCCGTGGACGACATCTCCGAAGACGAGCTCCGCGCTTCCCTCCCGGACATTGAAGTCACTCAGGATCCAGCCCGAGTCGCCGAGTTCATCACCTTCGCCGAGAGCGGCTTCACCGACATGCCGCACATCGTCTTCGGCACCTACCAGTCGTCGCACAAGATCGCCACCGCACAAGAGTCCACGAAGGGCACCTTCGACCTGATCATCGCCGACGAAGCTCATTACCTCGGAACCCGCGACCGAAAAGCGTCCGCTGCAGAGAACAAAAACGGTGAAGCCGTCCGGAACCCGAAGATGATCCGCTCCGACCGTCGCGTGTTCACCACCGCCACCCAGAGGACCGTCTCGTCGAAGAACGGGCAGGACACCGAGTCGCACGCGTCGATGGACAACCCGGCCCTGTTCGGCACGGTTGCGTTCGAGCTGTCGCTTCGGGATGCCATAAACCTTCCCCGGCAGGCAAACGGGATGCCGGTCCTCACTGAGTACGAAATCCTCATCCTCGCCGTCACCGAGACCGAAATTGAAGAGCTCTACCCAGACCATCAGTTCGCGCTCGACAGCACCGACGAAGGAGCCCGTCATGCGATGGCGCTGATCGCAGCACGGAAGCTCAACGAGGAGTACGGGGTCACCCGGATGATCTCGTACCACTCCGGCGTGGAGCGCGCACAGCAGTTCGCCGCCGATTTGCTCGAGAACGGCTTCGATCGCGCGCGATCGATCACCGCGGACGTGCCGATGGACGAACGCCGGGAGATCCTCCGCCAGCTCGAGGACGGCTGCGTGGTCACGAACGTGAACTGCCTCACCGAAGGCATCGACGTGCCGGCTCTCGAAGCGGTCCTCCTTGTTGACCCCCGCACCAGCGAGATCGACATCGTCCAGATCATCGGCCGGGCGATCCGCCCGTTCCGCTTCCCTGACGGACGGATGAAGGAGAAGGGCTACGTTGTCATGCCGGTCCTCGCCGGCCCGGACGGTCAGCCGAAAGAAGGCGCGTTCGAGAACGTGTTCAACGTGCTCCGGAAGATGGCTGCGAACGATGAACGGCTCGCCCAGGAGATCATCGACGCGGGGATCCGCGCGAAAACCGGGGAAGGCGACGAGCCGGAAGAGCGGATCGTGAAAGTTGACCTCGGCGGCCTCGCCGGGGAGTTCCATGGGCTGGCGCTGGCGGCCCTAACCAAGGGGCTCAGCCTGCAGGTGTTCGAGGCGGTGACCGATTCGTGGGCACTGTTCCTGGTCGACTTGAAGATCTGGGGGGATGCACATCCGGGGGAGAGGCCGACTGCGCATTCAGCCGATCTGTTGGAGAAGCGGCTCGGAAAGAGGCTGATCAAACTACGAATCGACAACAAGAAAGGGCTGCTCCCGGCGCGCACTAAAGCTGAACTGACAGCGGCAATGTCGGTCTGGGATGTGGTGATCGACGCCACCGAAGAGAGTCTGGTTCGCTTCATCTCCTGGTGCACCGCCAACCCCGGTCACAAACCGCGATCTACGGCTGTCGAACCGGAAGAAAAATTCGCCTACAAGTGGCTGAAAACCCGACGCAGCATCAACAAGGGGACGATCAACGGCACGAAACTCACTTCAAACCAGCTCGCCCGCCTCAACACCGCATTCCCCGACTGGCATCTTGTCGTTGACGCCACCGAAGAGGGTCTGGTTCGCTTCATCTCCTGGTGCACCGCCAACCCCGGTCACAAACCGCGATCTACGGCTGTCGAACCGGAAGAAAAATTCGCCTACAAGTGGCTGAAAACCCGACGCAGCATCAACAAGGGGACGATCAACGGCACGAAACTCACTTCAAACCAGCTCGCCCGCCTCAACACCGCATTCCCCGACTGGCATCTTGTCGTTGACGCCACCGAAGAGGGTCTGGTTCGCGTCATCGCCTGGTGCACCGCCAACCCCGGTCACAAACCGCGATCTACGGCTGTCGAACCGGAAGAAAAATTCGCCTACAAGTGGCTGAAAACCCGACGCAGCATCAACAAGGGGACGATCAACGGCACGAAACTCACTTCAAACCAGCTCGCCCGCCTCAACACCGCATTCCCCGACTGGCATCTTGTCGTTGACGCCACCGAAGAGGGTCTGGTTCGCTTCATCTCCTGGTGCACCGCCAACCCCGGTCACAAACCGCGATCTACGGCTGTCGAACCGGAAGAAAAATTCGCCTACAAGTGGCTGAAAACCCGACGCAGCATCAACAAGGGGACGATCAACGGCACGAAACTCACTTCAAACCAGCTCGCCCGCCTCAACACCGCTGTCCCTGGCTGGCGGCACACCTCCCGCTAAATCACCCTTACGCCGCCCAGATGTCCGGCGCCCGCAACGCCCCCGCCGCGGCGAGCTGCTTCGCTTTCCGATGATCGGCGCGCCGGTCGGCCCCACGCGGGTAGAACGGGTACTCGGTCCGGGCGGTCTGCGCGAACAAGGCGAGGGCGGTTCCGCCTTGCTTGCCGCGCCTCCGTTTGCCTCGGGTGGTCATCCAGGTGTGCTCGGCATGCCACCAGGACCAGACGGCGCGTTCGGTCGCGTACCGGTCGCGGCGGCCGTCAAGGTAGCCGGTGACACCAAGCTCCCAGGCTGCACTTTCGAGGTCTGCCGTTTCGTCGCGAGCCCAGCCCTCATCGGTGAGGTGAGCGAGGCGTGACCGGTCCAGTTCTCGGAGCGCGCGTAGGGCTTGGCCGGGGCTCGTTTGCGCGCGGCGTGCGATGTCGGCGGCGGTCACCGCGGCGCCAGGGCGGAGCTGAGCGAAAACCCTGCCGGCAGTGCGGCCGAGACTGCCGGGCGCGGCGAAAGTATCCGAGGCAAGCGGCGCAAGGAGTGAGCTGATTTTCTGGATCCACCATTGGCGGTTCTCGAGGGGGAGCTCGGCGGGGCGTGTCATGACTTGTGCCCAGCTTTGATCCTCTGACTCTGTGGAGAACCGGTGGCTGAGTCGGAATCTGCTGCCGTGGATCCCGACGCTGTCTTCGGTCTTGACGATCCATGCGGACTCGGCATCGCCGTCGATCGACGGGGCGGCCAGTGCAAGGAGCGCGAGCCGGCAGGACTCCCGCCCGTAGCCGGTGTCCTCGGCCAGGCGCCTGGTGTCCACTTCCACGGTGCTCTGCACGGACTGGGTGAGGTAGAGGCAGATGGCGTCGAGGACGAGCCGGTGGGTTCGGCGGCCGCGGTCCGCGCGCGCCGGTCGTGAGTCGGTGTCGAAACCCCAGATGCCAGGCATGCTATCCGCGCGAGCCTGGCAGGCGGCGACCGCCGCCGTGACCTGGGTAGCGCGTTCGAGGAAGTCGTCGTCGTTGCCGACGACGCTGAATGGGTTCGCTGCGGCGAAGTACACCGCGCGGGACCACGCCGCGGCGAGCCGTCGCGCTGCCGCATGTTCTGACACCGGCCGGCGCGCGCCGCGGCCGGCGATCGACCGGGCGTGAACCAGCGCGGGGGAGCTCGGCAGGAGCGCAGCTACATCCGAGTACCGCCAGCGGGCGCGTGCGAGCATCGCGAGGGCTCGGGCGAGAGTGACGGAGGTGTCAGCTTCCGGTTCGCTGTCGAGGAGCGTCCGCGCTCGACTCGTGAGAACGCGGCGGGGACCGAGAAGGTGAGGGTGCCCGGCGGTGTCGAACGCCATCCCTTTCGCGGGGCTGGTCCGCGGCGGGTCGAGGGTCGCGCCGGAGTCGGCGAGGAAGCTGCGAAGGGCGGTCAGATCGTCGGCGGTCACGGACGGGAAGATGAACGCAGTCAGGGTTCCAGCGAGGACGGTGGAGAAACCGCCGAGCCGGTGCGGGGCGCCGGGCGGGCGGACGCAGCCGGTCCGCGGGTTCGTCAGCGGGGTGATGTCCAGAGACGGGAGCAGCTGCGCGGCCATCCGGCCGATCTGCTCGATGACGGCGGGATCCGCGCCGTGGTCGAGAGCCAGCCAAACGTGCCGGCCTCCGGTCGGACCGGACTCGCAGACCAGATGGGAGACGTTCAAGTCCGCCAGCCAGAAGGAAAGCCGGTCGGCGTCGTTGGCGGCGTTGCCGTGGCTGGCGTCAAGGTCGAAGCAGACGAAACGGTACATGCCGTCGGCGCCGGCGAGGTACATCGCCCACGGGGTGCTGGGCGTCGGGCCGGCCAGGGGGACCTGGTGCGGGTAGCTGTTGGTGATGCCCGCGCCGGTTGCCGGGTCGGTGACGCGGACCTGGTCTCGGGGGCTTGCCCTCTGGGTGAAGCGCCAGGCGTCGTTGTCGAAGCGCGACACGCCGAGAGAATTCTCGGTCGTTGCCAGCTTTTCGGGTGCGCTCGTGCGTACTATGGGATCACTTCCAGTTCGTGGAGTTCTGGATACAACGAAGGCCCGGGTTCACCGGATCTTCTGAATATCGGCTTTCGCACCTGGCCCTGTCGCCAAACTGAATCAGGTGGGAAGCTGTGAGACTTCGGCCCGTCGCTTGCGGCGGGCCTTCTCTTCTTAAGCGGCTGGGATCGGCAGCTCCTCCCAGCGTGGGCGTGCCAGGTGGTCGAAGACCGGCAGGGAACCGTGGTCCTCCAGCTGCTGCTGGACGAGAGCTTCGATGTAGAGCGCTAGGGACAGCCCGCTCTCTTCGGCTGCGGCATGCATGGCATCCCGGACCGTGGTGGTCACCCGCGTTTGCAGGAGCACCGTCACGGCGTTGTCGCGTCGCTTCGTTCTGCCCTTGATCGCACTCATGGGACGATCTTGGCGCGGAATCAATTCAATGCGTGGAGGCTGTCGGCGCGCCAACGAATGAATTGATTTCGTGGGGGATTGGCGGGGTTCTCCTCCGCCTGCCTTGGCCGCACATCACGCCAGTAGGTGTCCGCGCCCCGAGAGGGCGAGTCGTGCCGGTGATCATGCGCGAGCCTCTACTGCATAATCTGCCAGCCTCATTGTGCGGTTTTCACCAGCCGTCAGCAGATGGAATAGGTGCGATCGGCGAGCGTGCACAGCCGCACGTACCGCGACTAAATGGATCGACAAGCGGCGGTCCTGGTAAGGCGATCCGAGCCCTGTGGATGGCAATCTGCGCCGAGACGCCACGAAGGCTGTTGAATGGCCGGCTTCGCACTACACCGCGGCGTCCGCGTCCTTCGCTGCCAGCTTCGCCAGCCGCTTCATCAGCGGGGTGGCGCGGAGAACCGCCAGCGGGTCGGTTCCGGTCAGCTCATCCAGAACCTCCCGGATCAGCCCGGCCAGCACACCGGCGTCGTCGGGCGTGTTCGCACGGTCCTGCATCGCGGTGAGCTCGTCGATCGCGGCAATGTGGCGGGCGGTCGCTTCACGTTCCAGCATTCGGACGATGTTCGCGCGGTGGGCAGCGGTGAGGTCTTTGACTCGCAGGACCGTGCCGTTCTGCTGGGTCCAGGTCTTCCGGTTGTTCAGGTCGTTTTTCGATGCGTTTCTCATGGGAAGAACATGCGCGGTGCCCGACTACTTCGAGGTGACAATTCTGAGCGCCCTTTTCGACGGCGACAACGGCGAACCTCGGAACGGGGTTCCCGCCGTCACTCGCGCATGGTCTTCCCATGAACACCTCGCCGATTGACGTGACGGACTCCGAACCGAAGCTTCTCGTCCAGCTGAAACTGAGCCACACCACTCGATCCTTCGACCACTTCCTCAGCCGGCGTGAGCGTTTCGAGGTGAACCCGCCGTATCAGCGGGGGAGCGTCTGGGATGTTTCCCGCCGCCGCGAGCTGATCAAATCGGCGCTGATGGGATTGCCGATCGGCACGATAACCGTCAACGACCGTGGTTATCAGAAGAGCGGTGTGGATATCGCTGTCGTCGACGGAAAACAGCGGCTGGAAGCCCTCCAAGCTTTCGCCGACTCCGAATTTGCGATCCCCGCAGCTTGGGTTGACCCCAAGGATGTGCTCGAGACGGAGCCGATGGATTACCGTGGCCGGACCGTCCCCGGTGTCCGCTACTCAGGGACCAGTATTGTCTTTGGCCGGCGGTTCGCTAACATGCCGTTGCAGGTGACAGAAGCCGCGGTCTCCGGCGTCGACGCGGAGGCGGAGATCTTCATGCTGATCAACTTCGCCGGCGTTGCGCAGACGGACGCCGACCGGGCGAACGCGACCGTGGTGCTCACGAACGGCGCGAGCGACCGCACCGTCTGACCGTGCCGCGCATGGTGTTCGTATGACCACTCAACTTCACCCCAACTCCGCCGCCATCATCCATACCCGGCCTCGCGCGATCGACATTGGGTTCCTCGCCGCAGCTGTCATCGTTGTCGTGCAACTTGTCCTCGTCACACTTCGTCTGACCGGGATTGTCGAATGGGATTGGCGTTTTGTTCTCTTGCCCGTGACCGGTTCGATCATGCTGTGCATGGGCGTCGCTATCGGGATGCTGGTCGTCGGGCTGACCATTGCGTTCTGGCGTGAGGTCAGAGCGTCTGCCAAGCGGGTGTTCCACCGATGAGCGTCCACCACCTGATCGACACGTTCGCCTTGGCGGCGGACTGCTCGCACCACGACCCGGACTACGACCCGCCAGTGTTCAATCTCGCCACCGGCGAAGCTCCCGACTGGGCTGCGTACGCCGCCGAGAAGAAAACCTTCGACGCGCACCACCAGGATTCCCCTGCCGGCTTCCTCTGCTTGGACATGCCCTGTGTCAGCTGCCTCGAATGTGGCGGAGACGAAGGGTACGACGTCTGCCAGCTGGACTCAGCGGACCCGAACTACGCTGCCCGTCGTGAGCTGGTCACCGCATGAAAAGCATCCTCGTCGGCCTGGTCACCGTCACCGGAGCGGCCTGGCTGCTCTTCGCGATCGGCCGGCTCGCCTACCAAGGTCAGCCTGAGATTTTCCACGCGGCAGGTGACCATTTCACGAAGCCAGTCTGGTACTGGTGGGACTGGATTGCGATCGCTCCGCTGCTAGCGATCGGAGTCGGCTTGATCCTTGTGATTCTGTGGGGTATCGGGGAGAAGCTCGCCGGGGAATAGCGCCCGTTTGACGGCGAGGGCTGGGTACCGCTCCAGCCGATTTGATTCGCTGCGCATAGAGACATCATGTTCTCCAATGCGAATCTCAACTTCCTGCTCGCCGAAGCAGAAGCGGCGCCCACCACAACCGAGCACGGCGCCTGGTTCGAGTACATCTCCGACTATGCGCTAAGAACCAGCCCCGAGTACGGCGGCCAGATCTCGAAGATCGAACGCTACGAGACGTGGGCTCGGAGGGAGCTGCCGCAGGCCTTACCGTCACAGTGGCGAGACCTAGGCGTCGACCGTGTGGTCACCACACACTCGGGGGAGTTCTGGGCCGTGCAGAACAAGGGCTACGCCGCCGAAGCAGAGAGCAGCTACAGCCACTACACGAACTTCATCGCGCAGGCGCGCAGCATTCCCGGTGTCACCAAGCTTCTGTGGATCACGAGCGGAGCTGGTCTCAATCGGACCGCCACAGACCACAACCGGAGCAGCGGAAGCCAAGTCGTCGTGCACAACCGTTCCTGGCTCGCCGCCGGAATCAACTACCCCGCCACCATCGCCGAGGTGCGCGCCTACCTGGAGGAAGGCAAGAGCCTCCCGGCCGACGGCCCCTACCAATTGCGCATTCATCAGGAAGTCGCGGTAGCAAACGTGCTCGCCGGGCTCGATACGAACCCTGCTGTTCAATTCATCTCCGCCTGCGGAACCGGGAAGACCATCACCGCCCACGCACTGCACGAAGCTCTCGGCTCGAAACTCACCTCGTTCTTCGCGCCGACCCTCGGGCTTCTGCGACAGACCATCAGAGCGTGGACGCAGCAGTCCGCCGGTCGGCTAACCGTTATCGCCGTCTGCTCCGACGAGGACATGCTGGCGACGGAAGACCACCTGATCGCCAACGAACAAGAGTTCGGCCGGCACCTCATCCGCAACCCGGATGAACTCGCGTCCACCATCGCTTCGGCGTTGCAGGAGACGACGACCGATGCGGACGGGACCGGCCGACCTGTGCCAGTAGTCGTCTTCTCCACCTACCACAGCTCTGAAATCCTCGTCAACGCTCAGCACCAGTTCGGCGCACCCACGTACGACCTCGCGGTGGCTGACGAGGCGCACAACCTCGCCGGCTGTGGGTTCCGCGGCGAGCTGGTGAAGTTCAAGGAGGACGGCAAGAAGCGACTCATCGCCACGAAGCGCGTTTACACAACAGCGACCCCGAAGGTGACCAGTTCGGACATGGCCGCCCGGCACGAGATCGACTCCCTCGACGAGAACTCACCAGTGTTCGGCCCTCAAGCACATGTGCTCACTTTCGGCGAAGCGATCCAGCTGGCCATCATCTCCCCGTACCGGATGAGCATCATCGTGGTTCCAGACGAGCTGATGGCGGTGATCAATCAGAACGTCTCCATCGACGGGATGAGCAGCCAGTATCTGTCCGCCGCGTATGCCATCGATCAGAGCATCAAGCAGGGCCAACGGAAGTTCATTTCCTACCATTCGCGTGTGGCTCAGGCGAAGGCATTCGCCAACTTCATGGGTAAGCGGAATCCGCTTGGTGACTCCGGCGTCGAGCAGGTCGGGTACTCCGAGACGGTGTGGGGGAACCTCTCTGCGTTCAAGCGGGAGTCGGCGATCGCCGCTTTCAAAGCGTCGGACGCTCCCGCGCTTCTGACGAACTCGCGGTGCTTGAATGAGGGCATCGACATTCCCGAACTGGACACGGTCGTCTTTGCGGACCCAAAAGCGCAGGTCGTAGACATTGTCCAGTCGGCCTCCCGTGTCTGTGACAGCCTGAAGTGGCCCCGGGGTGACGGTTAGATCTGGCCCCATTTGGTGACTTGCCGGGGTGGTTGTGACGGTTTGATTTGGCCCCACTTGATCGTGGTCTCGTCTGAATGATTCGGCGAGGAGGCCAGGATGAGGTCAAGGGTGGATGTGTTCGCAGAGATCCGCAGGGATGCCAGGGTTGCAGGGCTGTCGGTGCGAGAGCTGGCGCGCCGACATAAGGTCCACCGGCGCACGGTGAGGGCAGCGTTGGAATCGGCCCAACCGCCGGCCCGGAAACCGCAGGTGAGATCCTCACCCCGCCTGGAGCCGTTCACCTCGGCGATCGATGAGATGCTGACGACGGATCTGGATGCTCCGCGCAAGCAGCTCCATACCGCGACCCGGATCCTGGCCCGCCTCGCGGATGAGCACGGTGCGACGGAGTTATCGTATTCGACGGTCAGGGATTATGTGCGGGCGCGGCGGGTGGAGATCGAGATCGCGGCGGGCCGACGCGTGAAAGCGTTCGTCCCGCAAGGCCACGAGCCGGGAGCGGAAGCGGAGGTCGACTTCGGCGAGGTGTGGGTGATCCTGTCCGGGGTGAAGACGAAGTGTCACCTGTTCGTCTTCCGCCTCTCCCACTCGGGTAAGGCCATCCACCGTGTCTATTCGACCCAGGGACAGGAAGCGTTCCTGGAGGGCCACATTGACGCGTTCGAGGCGATCGGTGGGATCCCGACCAGGCATATCCGTTACGACAACCTGACGTCCGCGGTCACGAAGGTGCTCTTCGGTCGCAACCGGGTAGAGAATCCCCGCTGGGTGCTGTTCCGTTCGCACTACGGGTTCGACTCGTTCTATTGCGAGCCGGGTATCAAGGGAGCGCATGAGAAGGGTGGTGTCGAGGGCGAGGTTGGCAGGTTTCGCCGCAACCATCTCTCACCGATGCCCGTGGTCGGTTCTCTGGCCGAGTTGAACGACCGCATCCGCGCGTGGGATCACGCTGATGACGTTCGGCGGATCTCGACCAGGATCCGCACTGTCGGTGCGGACTTCAGCACCGAGCAACCTCTGCTGGCTCCGTTGCCTGGGGAGCGGTTCGATCCGGGCCTGTCGTTGACACCGCGGGGACTTAACCCCGGTTCTTGGACACGCTGATTCCAGCACGATGCTGGGGAAGCGAGAATTCAAGAGATGGCTAGGAAGAGTTACACGGACGAGTTTCGTCGGCGGGCGGTGGATTTATACGAGTCCACGCCTGGTGCGACGGTGAAGGGCATCGCGGCTGATCTGGGAATTTCCCGTGGTGCGTTGAAGGAATGGGTGGGCAGGCTCGGCTCCGAAGTAACGGTGCCCGGGACTGCGTTCCTCGGGTCTGCGAGGCGATCCGAGTCGCACGCTGGGAGGGTTGTCCGGTTGGAGGCGGAGCTGGCTGCGTCTCGCGCTGAGGCCCGCAAGCTCGAAACGGAGCGAGACATTCTCCGTCAGGCGGCGAAGTATTTCGCCGGGGAGACGAACTGGTGACCCGCTTCCAGTTCGTCGAGGATCACAAGGGCGCCTATGGCGTGAAGCGGTTGTGTGAGGGTGTCGAGGTGTCTAGGTCATCGTTCTACGCGTGGCTGGTCGCCGCGCCCGCTCGGGCCGGCAGGGCTGCCGCGGACGCGGCATTAGCCGCAAAGATCCGGCAGGTGCAGGACCCGGTCCAGGGTGGTGATCGCGCTTACGGTGTCCCCAGAGTCACTGCCGACCTGAACGAGAACGCGGCCGGCGGGCAACGGGTCAACCACAAGCGTGTGGCGCGCGTGATGCGCCAGGAAGGACTGGCGGGGATTCGGTTGCGCCGCCGGGTGAAGACCACAATCCCGGACCAGTCGGGCAGGAAGTTCCCCGATCTGGTGGGCCGCGACTTCACCGCTGAGAGCCCGAACCTCCGCTACGTGGGCGACATCACCTACCTGCCCATCGCTGACGGCACGAACCTCTACCTCGCCACGGTGATCGACCTGTGTTCCAGGAAGCTGCCCGGCTGGGCGATGGCTGACCATATGCGCACCGAGCTTGTCGAAGACGCGTTGAGGGCCGCCTGGCATCAACGCGGCTCGCTGCGCGGTGCGGTCTTTCACTCGGATCATGGGTCGGTCTATACCTCGAAGGACTACGCGCGTCTCTGCACGGGCATGGGTGTGACTCAGTCGATGGGCGCGGTTGGCTCCAGTGCGGACAACGCCCTCGCGGAGTCGTTCAACGCGTCGCTGAAACGCGAGCTCCTCGACGGTGTCCCAACATTTCCCGACCAAGCGACCGCCTACCGGGCCGTGTTCCGCTGGGCGACCCGCTACAACACCCGTCGCCGGCACTCCGCGATCGGCAACATCAGCCCCGACGCATACGAAACCATCGTGTCCGCTACGCTCACGAAAGCGGCATAAACCGAAACGACACCGTGTCCAAGAACAAGGGCCAAGGCCCGCGGGTGGACCGGTCGAGTCTGATCACGGTGCGGATGGCGAAATACTCCGTGCCCTCCCGCTTGATCGGCCGGCAGGTGCGAGTGTCTTTGCGGGCGTCGGAGCTGGTCGTCTTCGACGCCCGGACGGTCGTGGCACGCCATCCCCGGGTGGTGGCCCGCGGCGGCGAGTCGGTTGATCTGGACCACTACCTCGATGTGCTGAAACTGAAGCCTGGTGCGCTGCCGGGCTCGACCGCTTTGGCGCACGCACGGGCTACGGGCGCGTTCACGGCGGCGCATGAAGCATTCTGGGCTGCCGCGCGCAAAACTGACGGTGATGCCGTCGCCACTCGGGAGCTGATCGATGTCCTGTTGTTGCACCGCTCCATGGACGCGGCTGATGTTGTTGCTGGTCTGTGGGCCGCGGTCATGGTCGGTGCGGTGACCGCGGATGTCGTCGCGGTCGAAGCCCGCCTGCACGCATCACAACACCACGAAACACCCGGCACGCCCGCGTCTCGCTGTGATCGGGTGAGGTTCCCCTCCGCCGAGCAGCAGCGAGTCGAGCCGAGGGTGGTCAGTCTCACCCAACGGCGTCTGGCGGATCCTGCGGCGGTGATCGCGGGTCTGCCGCCTGACCGGCGTCCGATACCTTCGATGGCCGGATATGACGAACTACTCCATCTACCCGGCAAGTCATCAACCGAAGAACTACCAGCGAGGGAAGAGACCGGATCATGAGCCCCACAACCACATCGATCACGACCACGCTGCGCCGCCGACGCGGGATGACCGAACAGGCAGCCAATGCCGCCGTCGATCAAGCCTGCCGGCGCCTACGACTGCCGACAATCCGGGCGGTAGTGGATAAAGCCATCAGTGCCGCGCAGAAGGAACAACTGACCTACCAAGGTTTTCTCGCAGAGCTGCTGCTGGCCGAATGTGACGACCGCGACCGACGTTCCTCAGTCCGTCGGGTCAAGGCAGCCGGCTTCCCGCGGGACAAATGGTTGGGTGACTTCGACTTCGACGCGAACCCGAACATCAACCCCGCCACCATCCACACCCTCGCCTCCGGAGACTGGGTCCGCAAAGGCCAACCGCTGTGTCTAATCGGGGACTCCGGCACCGGCAAAACGCACCTGCTCATCGGGTTGGGCGCCGCCGCGGCCGAGGCCGGATACCGAGTCAAATACACTCTCGCTACCCGGCTGGTCAACGAGCTCGTCGAGGCCGCCGACGAGAAAGTGTTAGCGCGCACCATCGCCCGCTACGGCCGCGTCGATCTGCTCATGATCGACGAGCTGGGATACATGGAACTAGACCGACGCGGTGCCGAACTCCTGTTTCAAGTACTGACCGAGCGGGAAGAGAAAAACAGCGTCGCGATCGCCTCCAACGAATCGTTCTCCGGCTGGACGAAGACGTTCACCGACCCACGCCTGTGTGCTGCGATCGTCGACCGGCTCACCTTCGGCGGCAACATCATCGAAACCGGCTCCGACTCCTACCGCCTCGCACACACCAAAAACAACCAACCAACGCGTGTGGATGCTAAGACGGAATAGCCCGTAAGCGGAACCTGCGGCGGGCGGTCTCGGGCCCGGGTCTGTCAGATTTCTTGTGTAACTGGTCATCGGCTAGTTGAGTCCTAGGCGGTCGCCGTAGGTCATTGCGAGGGTGTTAAGAATAGCTTTCCACCCGTTGATCTCGCCTGTCGGATTGGCCCGGTTGTGGCGTCGTTCGATGATCGCGAGATACATCACTTTCAGTGCGGATTGTTCGTTGGGGAAGTGGCCGCGACGCCTGGTCGCGGCTCTGAATCTCGCGTTCAACGACTCGATCCCGTTTGTCGTATAGATGAGCTTCCTGATCTCTAACGGGTAGTCGAGAAACGGGGTGAACTCACCCCACGACCGCCGCCACATCGCGATCATCGCCGGGTAGATGGGTTCCCATTCCTTCGCAAACTCGTCGAAGCGTTGCTCTGCCGCCTTCACCGTCGGCGCCTGGTAGACCTGCTTCAACCTCTCCGCGATCGGTTTCCAATACTTCCTGGACGCGAACCGCAGGCTGTTGCGCACCAAATGCACGACACAAGTTTGAACGGTCGCCATCGGCCAGGTCGCGAGGATCGAGTCCGGCAGGCCCTTCAGCCCGTCACAACAGACGAACAGGACATCGGCGACGCCGCGGTTCTTCAGCTCGGTGAGCATGTTCATCCATTGCTTCGATCCCTCACCACCGGTCGGTCCAACCCACATGCCCAGAACGTCGCGATGGCCATCAAGATCGATTCCGAGCGCCACATACACGGGTCGGTTGCCGACCTGCCCATCCCGAACCTTCATCACGATCGCGTCGATGAGGATCACTGGATACACCGGATCCAGGGGCCTTGCCTGCCACACCTCCATGTCGGCCACGACCCGGTCGGTGACTTTCGACACCAGCTCCCGGGAGATGTCTTGCCCATACACGTCGGAGAGGTGGGCCTGGATATCGCCGGTCGTGAGCCCTTTCGCATAAAGCGAGACGACGGCCTCATCGAAGCCCGCGATGCGACGCTGATATTTCGGCACGATCGCCGGCTCGAAAGTTCCCTGCCGATCCCTCGGAATCTGGACCGTCACTTCACCGATCTCGGTCCGCAACGTTTTCGGCGTCGACCCGTTCCTCGAGTTCTGCCCGTTGCGGCCGTCGAAGTCGTGCTTGTCATAACCCAGATGGTCAGACATCTCGACCTCAAGAGCTGTCTGCAACACCTGCCGGGTCAACCCCGTCAGGAGCCCATTCGGCCCAGTCAACTCGATGCCCTGCCCCTTAGCCGACTCGACGAGCTCCGCCGCTAACGCGGCGAAATCGGTCTCCGCCGGCAACGGCCGGCCCGTCTCAGGATCAAAGCGAAGATGCTTCTGAATATCTCTGCTCATGCGTCATTGTTCCCATCCCACAGCTCCCAGCCGCGGATGTCACGCCGAACCAATTACACAAGATTTCTTACAGACCCGGTTGCGGCCGACGAGATCACCGAACGAAGGCCACCGCTCTGTTGTAGCGCCGACGCGCTCACGCGTTGACGTGTTGGCCACCCGGCAAGTCACCAGGTGGGGCCAGATCTAGCCGTCATCCTGGGGCCACTTTGAGTTGACATAGCCACTCCCGAGTACTCCGACTGCACCCGGATAAGAAGTTCGGACACATCATCGTCCCCGTGGCGATTGCCCAGTCTGACTTCAACGACGGCATGTCAGTCGAAGAGGTTTCCGTAGCGCTGAGGAAAGACCGCCGCTGGAAAACAGTGTTCGCGACTGTGAAAGCGCTCGGGCTCCACGACGAAGTTGTGAAACAGATCATCGACCAGGCCGTTCGGCGGTCGGACACAGGCCCCGGCGAGGGTGGCGACTTCGACCAGAAGGTCACCATCGACATCTCCGGCGACGTCGGGGAGCGGTTCAAGGTGAGCCTGAAAGAGGGACTTCGCCTGGCCATTCACCGTGAGGTCGCCGGCACGTGGAACGAAGCTTACGGGGAGCTGGCGGCCTGGCTCGCCGAGCACGAGGGCGTCTGGCCGTCTTCGAAGAAGGACCGAAGCGAGAAAGAACGCAAGCTCGGCGGCTGGGTTTCCGGTCAGGTCAGCCTCATGCGCAAGGGGGCGATGTCCAAGGAGCGAAGCAGATATTTTGGAGAACTCCCCGGCTGGTTCGACAGGTACGCAACGGCGAACACCAAGAATGAGAACGCCCTCGAAGAGTACATCGACTGGACCAACGCTCACGGCCGACCGCCGCGGCACGATGCTGCCGACCCCGTCGAAGCTGGACTCGCGTCAAAACGTGCAGCTCTGTCCGTGTTCGTGGCCAAGTTCGGCGGCGTTCTGCTGGGGTCCTCAGACGATGCGACTCCCGATGTCCGTTGAGTATGTGATGCCCGAGGCGCTCCGGGCGAAGCTGCTCGCTTCGTCAGAGAGCCTGGACGCGCTCAGGAGGCCGAAGACCCCACTTGCGCGCCAAGCCCATTGGCTCGAACTGCTCGCGGCGTTTGCGTTACGAGAAGGGCACACTAATGTGCCTCAACGTCATGAAGAAGGCGGGTATGCCCTCGGCAGATTTGTGAACGGACAACGGAAGGCCTACCGGGCGGGTGCACTTTCATCAGCTTGGATAGAGGCTCTTGAAGGGCTTGTTGGGTGGACGTGGGACGCGCAGGCGGACGCTTTCGCGAGCTCTCTAGCGCTCATGCACTCGTTCGCGCTCCGCGAAGGGCACGCTGACGTGCCGCGGGGCCACATCGAAGGCGGACGCAGGCTCGCAGTCTTCGCCACGACCCAGAAGGTCATGCACCGCGCTGGAAGGCTCTCCAATGAGCGGATCAGCGCCTTGGGGCAGGTCACCGGCTGGACGTGGGGCGTTCAGTCAGACTCGTTCACAACCGGGTTGCCGCACTTGTTGACGTTCGCCCGCCGCGAGGGCCACGCTGATGTGCCTCGGGGACACATCGAGGACGGTTTCAAGCTAGGCAGGTTCGCCCACGCGCTACAGGGTATGTACGGCGCCGGGACGCTTTCCCATGATCGGATCAGAAGACTCGAACAGGTCACCGGCTGGACCTGGGGTGCTCACGCGGAAGCGTTCGCAACCGCGACACGTTACCTGCTGGCATTCGTCCTCCGCGAAGGCCACGCTGACGTTCCTCAGGGGCACATCGAGGACGGTTTCAAGCTAGGCAGATTCGTGAAGTCCCAACGCGCCTTCTATAACGCAGGAACGTTACCCGAGGACTGCATCGAGTCTCTGGAGAGCATCGCGGGCTGGTCGTGGGAATCGAAGTCAAACTCCTTCATCGCGGCGCTCGACCATCTGAATTCATTTGCCCTCCGCGAAGGTCACGCTGACGTTCCGCAGAACCACAATGAAGATGGGTTTCTCCTCGGCCGCTTCGTGAACAAGCAACGACCCGAATACCGCGCAAACAGACTCTCCCCAAGCCGCATAGCCGCCCTTGAGGCGGTTGCCGGCTGGAAATGGAATCATCGGACCGGCAAATGACGACGGATACATATCGCTTCCCGACCCGTTCCTCGTCTCACCGCGCATGGCCTTCCCATGACCACCACGAACCAGTACTCCCGCGCGCTCGATGAGATTTATGCGCACCGCCGCTCTTTCGCATACGAAGCGGGCGTCGTTCAGGCGAGCTTGACGATGGCGAGGTTCCCGAAGTCCCGTCGGGAGGCGAGCGCAGGGCAGGTCGTCCGAATGAGAGCGATCGCTCGTGGTGACGCCGCTGGTATTCGCTCGTATGAGCGCATGAACGCCCGTTCCCTGAGTCGATGCCTTGCCGTCGCCGCTATCGACGGCGCAGGCCGCGACGGCTGGCTCGGAGAGTCTGCGATCGGCTTCTCATCCGATTCGAGCTCTCCCGCACCACAGGAACTCTTCTCGAGAGCGGTCGAGGCGGTGCTTGCGCTTCGCCGGGCGGCCGCGTACGAAATTCCGATCCTCTCCGCGCCCACCGAGTTTGCCAGCTTCCCGAAGTCACGCCTCAGCATCGTTGGTGAGCAGATCAGCCGCCTGACCTCGTCTGCGCAGGGTCATACGGCCGTCGCGTACGCGGGGGTCTTCACGACCTATCTCGATCGGGCGATGGCTGCGGCCGGCGCGAACACGACTTTCACTCGAGCGGAGTTCGAAGCGTCGATCGAGTGAACCGGCCGAGGCCGATACCGACGCCGCGCATGAACTGTGCATGGGACACAACACTGAAACCTCGTTCGTAGCAATCGCTCAGGCGGCAACCCCCGGGCTCGCTATCCGCGAGGCCGTCAACCACTGGAACGACACCGAGCGGAACCGCTACGAAGACGCCCGCGAAGGGCATAGCGACACGCACCCGCTGATGACGCCGGCCGCGGCGGAGCGTTCAATGAACGAAGAGCCTTTCCGTGTCTACGACGGCAAGTCTGTGGCGATCCCCACGTGCGCGGACGCTGACGCGGTCGAGAAGACGACGAAGCACAAGCTGACCGTCTCCGCAGAGGACCTGGTCCAGTTCCGCCGCGGGAACACCTGGGCGCTCACCGAGCGCCTTCGTAAAGACCTTGGCCACACCGTCATTTCTTTCGGGATCGTCTCCCTTCCGAAGGCGCGGAAAGCTGTCGCGACCGCGACCGAGGGGAAGGCGACCACGAAGTACATCGTCAGCTTCCCCGGCGGAAAGACCATCGGCACGTATCACGACTCGCAGTCCGAAGCCCGCGCCGCAGCTCTCGCGACAGTAAACGCGGACCCCACCATCTCCGCTCTCGAGGTCACGGCGCTCATCGTCCGTGACAGCGGCAGCCGCGCGCTGGTGTCCATCACCCGTCCGGAGGCTGAGACCAACGAGATCACGGTGAACGTGACCACGTCGGAGCCGAAGATCGGGGCGAAGCAGGCCGGGTGGTTGGTCGGGTTCGACTACCACAGCTGAGCCGCAGCGGTGCCGCGCATGTAGCGAGTGAAGCGCGCCGTCTCGGCCGCCGCCCTCGTCGCCGCAACGTGCGGCGGGGATTCCAGATGACCTTGTCAGGAGACACCATGCTCAAGAAGACCGCCGCGATAGTGATTGCGATCGGGGTGATCTGCTCCCTCGCCGCCTGCACCGAACCCACGACTCGAGACTCTCAGCTGAACTCCAGCACTCAGAAGTTCGACAACCGGAAGCCGCCGAAAACCTCCGGCGACGCCGAGTACTCCAACTACACCCGCGCCCAGGAGGATGTGTACGACTCCCCGTCGACCATCCTCTGGTGCACGGTGTTCCCGCCGTCCAACACCGCTCCGATCTACACCGTCCCGATCGCCGGCAAGCTCACCTCATCGAGCACCAGCTACTACCCGGGCAACCACTGGGTGGACCACGGTTCCAGCATGGGATCGATGGTTGAGTCTCAGTCTGTGGACGGGATGTTTCACGGCTCGCCGCCGGCGTACCGGTACGGATTTACGCCGAGCGGGCAGTACTGGGACTTCACCAACCTGGCGTACAGCTGCACGACCGCTCTGACCTCTTTCCAGCGCCAGACGCTGAAGGTCGCAACCGTTGACCCGGGAGACTCCGTGACCAAGGAAGCGGAAGCGCTTTTGAAGAAGGGCGACGCCGCTGGCGCTCAGGCCCTGATCGACGGGCTGACCAAATGAGCTGGGACGAGCGGGCAGACCGCTTCGAGAAGAAGCCCGTAGCCACCGGGGTCCGCTGGGCGTTCATCGCTCTGGGTCTCGGCGTGGTCGCCGCAATCATCTTCGGTGTGCTCGGGTTCGCGGGCGCGTGGACGAGCAAGTCCGCGTCGATCGTCAGCCCGGCGAACGTGGAGAAGCAGTACGGCGTCGTCATCAAGAACTGGGAGGCTCTGACCGCTGCGGCGGACACCGCCTGCCAGGTCGCGGCTCCCCAGCCTGCCTCGAGCGACCAGCCGTTGATCGTCGAGTCGCCGAGCCTCGCGTACGCCAGCGTGTACCGGAACATCTGGGTGAAGTACAACGCTGCTCAGGCGAACGTCTTCGACGCCGGCCTTGTCGGTCCTCCCGGATACCCGAAGGAGATCCCGCGGTACAAGGAGGCTTCCGGACCGTCGCCGGACTTCTGTGCCATCAGCGACAAGCTGGCGGCACTGAAGGCCGCGCAGTAGAACGAACACAGAATGGGCGGCACCTTCGCGGGTGCCGCCCATTCTGCTGCCCGGAGGCATACTGGACCCATGCACTGGGAAGCTCTTCGCCGCGTCGAACCTGACGGGCCGATCAGCGCGTCGACTGTCGAGGCGGCAGATTCAGCCTCCGCACTGGACTGGTTTCGAGAGAACCTCGCCGATGGCGAATCTCTCCTGCAGATACGTCGGCTGTGATCGCGGGCATTTTGCTGCCGCGCATGATCTTGGTATGGAACACCTCAACGAAGTGGGCACCCCTGCGCAGCTGCTGGTCGCGGTTCTCGGAGATTACGAGACGGACCGATGCCAAGCCCTGGTCCGCGAGCCCGGTTCTGCCCCGGCCCGCTGCATCCTGAAACGCCACGGCGGGATATTCCAGCACAGCCTCCAGCCGCTGGACACCGCCAGGACCCGCCGAGCGCGGGATGCCGACGTGTGGGATGCCGCCGCGGACTGCCTCGCCGACGACACTCAGCGATCGGTTCTGAAAGGACTGAACCCGCACCGGGATGCGGTCGCCACATGCCTGTAGACGAGCGGATGATTTCTCCTGCGCCCGAGACTGTGAACCCCCGGAAGGACATGATGACTGCCAACACGCTGGAATCGAGCGCCCAGGCGGACGCTTCTGACCTTGTGCCAGCCTCCACCTTGCGGAGCCGACACGCATCCGCTCCATCTGGTTCCGGCTCAGCGCCAGTGGGCGCGCGCGCAGTCCGCGTTCTCATCGCAGTCGGCACACTCCTGATGCTGGCGGCGGGGCTCGCGTTCGCTTGGCTCATCGCGCAGGCTCTCACTAACCGTGCAGTGCTGGTGATGCTCAACTCCGACCTGCATCGCGTCTCCGGGCGCACCGGCCCGCACAACACATCGACGCTCATCACGATCATCGCGCTGTCCGTCATCGGGTTCCTAGTCGGGGTTGTCTGCGTGACGATCGGGGCAGCGAACCGTCCGGGGAAACCTCGCACCGAGCTCACCGCTGTGCAGGAGGCCTGAACCATGGGGAAGAAAAGCCGCGCTGCGTCTGCTCGGACTAACGCCGCGAAGATCGCTGAGATTCGGGCGCGATCCCGATGGTTCGGCTTCACCAGTCTGAAACGGGGAGAAGCAAAGATCGCCTTTGGCGTCGGGCTGTCGTTCATCGTCGTGTCGGTCATCGTCTACGGCCAGCTGGCGATGACCGCCGTCACCGATCGTCTGCGATATATCCAGCTGTCGTACGAGATGCACACCAGTGCCGATGAGTTCGGCCCTCGCACTTTCTCTGCGGTCGCGGCGTCCTCTGGGCCCTTCGTGGTGCTGTTCCTCGTAGGGTGCCTTCTTGTTGCCTTGGCGGACATCTCCCGCCGCCGGCCGCGCCCAGTCTCGGTCGGCGCCCTCCTGGGCGTCTCCGCGGTGTTCCTGTTGGCTTTCCTCGCCGTGTGTCCGTTGCAGTTCGTGACCGGGGTCCTCCCCGGCGACCCGCACTTCGACGGTGTCCGCGTCACCCTCACCCCGCCGGCGATCGTGTTTGCGCTAGGTGCGCTTGCACCGTTGGGTTACCTGCTCGTCCGGCGGATCCGCTCTGGATCTGTCCCGCGCATGTAGTTCTTATGAGCGATGGAAGCAAACCTACGATCACCGTCCGGAAGACGACCTTCGTTGTCGCGGTGCTCGCCGTCGCGGCTTTCGCTACGAACCTCGCCGCGCTTCTGGTTTCCGCTGCGCTTCTTCACACGCCCTTGCTTTCCGCCTCGCTCGTCGTCGACTTCGGCGGGCTGGTGATCGCGGTGATCGTCGCAGTAATCACCCGACAGCTTCGCGCCCAGCCGCCGAACGAAGTTGATCAGCCGTGAGAATGAAAATCGCCGGGTTCGGTGAGAATATCGTCGAAGACGTATCGGTCAGAAACAACGCACATCTTTGTGCGCACTAAGCCTCAGAAGACATATAATGACTACCATGATGGGCACACCGGAACACACGACAGACGAGTGGGAAGCCCGCGTCGGCGAGCAGTTCCGCGCTATCCGCATCCAGCAAGGACTCGACCAGGAAGCCCTTGCGGACAGAGCGTCCATTAGCCGAGGTGCCGTCCAGAACCTCGAGTCGGGCCACGGCTCGAGCCTCGTAACGATCATCAAAGTAGCGCGCGCGCTCGGCCGCACCGAATGGCTCGACACCCTCGATGACACGGGCGGGGAGATCAGCCCGATCGAGATGCTCCGCCAGAAGCGGCTGGAACCGAAGCCCCGCCAGCGCGTTCGCATGGGCTCGGCCAGCTGATGGCGTTCGTCCCGACGCAGCTGATCGAAGTGATCGCCTGGGGCCGCACCGTCGGCGCTCTCGCCAGTGGCCGGACCCGCGGCGCCTACGTTTTCGAGTACGACCCGGCGTGGGTCAGATCCGGCATCGAGATCTCACCCATCCACATGCCGACGTCGCAACGCCGATACACATTCCCCAGCCTGTCGCAGAAGACCTTCCAAGGCCTCCCGCCCGCGATCGCAGACGCCCTCCCGGACAAGTTCGGCAACGGCCTGGTCGACGCGTGGTTGGCACGAGAGGGCGTACCAGTTTCGTCCATCACGGCCCTGGACCGTCTGGCGTACCTCGGCGGCCGCGGGCTCGGCGCGCTGGAGTTCCAGCCGGACACCGGAGCGAAGGACCTGCCTCCCACCGCACTGGATTTGCAGATGCTCGTCCAGAGCGCGCGCGACGCTGTGGCGGGAACGCTGAACTCTGAGGGTGAATCCAAGCAGGCCTTACAGCAGATCATCACCGTGGGCACGAGCGCCGGTGGCGCGCGCGCAAAAGCGGTCGTGAACTTCAACTCGGAGACCCAGGAGATCCGGCCCGGCCATGTGCTGCCGAGCGACGGGTTCGAAGCGTGGCTGCTGAAATTCGACGGTGTCGGCGACGACCACCAGCTCGGGAAGGGCGGAAACTACGGACGGATCGAGTACGCCTACTCGAAGATGGCGCGCGCGGCCGGCATCACGATGACGGAAACGCGACTGCTCGAGGAGAACGGCCGCGCCCACTTCATGACGAAACGCTTCGACCGGACCGCGGAGCGACAGAAGCTTCACACGCAGTCGCTTTGCGGGATGTCCATCCTCGACTTCAATACCATCGGAGTGCACGACTACGCCCAATACCAGGGAGCGATCGGCGAGCTCGAACTCGGCGCGTCAGCCCGCACGGAAGCGTTCCGTCGGATGGTGTTCAACGTGGTCGCCGCGAACTGCGACGACCACACGAAGAACTTCGGATTCCTGATGGACCCGGACGGACTGTGGTCACTCGCACCGGCGTACGACATCACCCACGCTTTCAACCCGGAAGGCGAGTGGACCCACCAGCATCTGATGAGCGTGAACGGAAGGTTCGAGAAGATACGGCGTCAGGACTTCCTCACCTTCGCTGAACGGCACGGTGTCGAACGGGCCGCGTCGATCATCGGTGAGGTGAACGATGCGGTGCGCTCCTGGCCGGAGTTTGCGAAAGAAGCCGGACTCCCTGCCGCGGCGACCGCCGTGGTCGCGAAGGACCACCATGAGGTCGCGCCCGCGAAGAAGAAGAAGCCGGCCGCAACCTGACGTTGCCGCGCATGTTCTTCCCATGAGCCACGCAGAACTCGACATCGTCAACGAAGACGCAACGATCGCGCACGTCCGTGCATCCATTTTCTGGCAGACCCGGCCGGATTGTGAGCACGAGATCGCAGCCGACGCTCTGTCCGACCAGCTGAGACTCGAAGTGTCGCAGCTGAGGACGGAGATCATGCGTTTGACCGCGGAACTCTCCGCGGCGAAGAGCGGAATGGGGACCCTGTCGGCGGCGAGTCTCTTCCTAGACATGGAACGAGCGAGGCATTTCGCCCGGTCGAGCGGCGCTGTCTCCGCTGACCGCTGACCGCGTACCCCGATCGACCGGCAGCTACCCTCGCGGTTACGGCTTCATGTCGTCGTGGGTGACCACCCGGCTGAGCTCAATGGTCCCGTCGACGAGCTTCCAGTAGTGGAGCCGGCGTGCGGACGACGCCTTCTGTTCGACGTACGCTCGGAAGCAGACCGCGCCATCAGCTCGAACGATTCCGCCGACGTCGGCGGCTGCCGTGCCCCGCAGCGGGTGGATCCCTCGGGATTCCCGCGCCAGGTCGCAGAGGACATCCACGACACATTTCATCGCCTTGGTGAACTGGCCGGGGGACAGCTTCTCGAGGGAGTTGACAAACTCCGTACCGACAGAGAAGTCCGGGAGCGGGGTTGTCGGCTTTTCGTTCGCGGGAACGCGGGCGACCCAGGCGAGGTACACCTCATGCTTCACGGCGTCCGCCTCGGTGGGGAAGAGCTCCGGTCGGAAGTCGGATGCGGCCGTCTCGACCTTGCCGTTTTTCTTCCGCAGAGCGGAGAGCTGCTCGGTGTTGCGGGCACGGATGTCGCTCAGCTGGCGGACCAGTCTCGCGTTCTCGACGATCGCTTCATTCATGCGGTCGGCGCAGTCGTTGAGAGCTTGCGCTCGTCCTGCGGCGATGGTTGCCTGCAGCGAAGCGTTCGTCGCTTTGAGCGCGGTGATGGTGAGCAGAGCGTCGTTCAGGGCTCCGGTCTTCCGTCCCGGGCTTGGAGCCTCGGACGGTTCGACAATGGCGATCGGCTGGGTACTCGCGGCGACCGCGGCGATTCCGCTCAGTCGCTGCGGGGCGGGCTCTGTCCGGGGTACGTCAGAGACGACCGGCTCAGAGCGCAGGATTGCGGGTGTGACTGACTGTGCCGGAGCTGACTCAGCCGCAGCCAGCGGGGCTGTGACGGGCGCGCTGGCAGCAGCGGCGGAAGCGCGGGCGAGAAGTTCAAGCTGCTCGGCGCTGAACGCTGAGTTCGCTGCTCCGGTCGGCGGTGTTGCCTGCCCTCTGGGGATGGCAGCGTCGTCGATCAGTTGCTCGGTGGAGGAAGCGCCACCAGCCGCGTCGTATGCGAATCTGAGGGGAGAACGTCGGAGGTCTTCCTCCCAGGCAGTGCCCGGCTGATAGACCCGTCCTGCGCCGCCGTAGACGTGAGAGCCCTCGACCATGAGGTCGGCGAAGGCGTAAGTGAGCGAGCCCGTTTTGATCAGGAACACAGTGGCCGTGTTGCCTAACGCTTCCGCGATTCGGTCAGCGTCTATGAGCGGGACGTCTTCCCGGTTCTGGGTGGAAACAGCCACGACCGGGGTGGTTCTCGCTGGGGAGCGAAGCAGGGTGACAAGGTCTTCGACCTCGCGGACGGTGGTGATCCGGTGGGCGAGCGCGCTGGGCGTACGGTTCCGGGTGGGGGTGGCTGTGACGGTCATGGCCTGAACCTCGATCTGTTTCTGGGCGGCGTTCTCTTTGCCCTCAGAACATGCGCGGCAGCCTGGTCAAGTGTGCAGGTCGAACCTCGCAAGGAGCGTGACGACATCCCACCGGTCGGCGGGGATCTCATAAACGTGCTTGCCGCCCCGATACGACGAGTGCCAGAAGAACAGATGGAACCCGGTCCGGTAGCTGAGCGCCCCGATCACAGATTCTGCCCCGGACCAGCCGCAGGTGACGAAAGCGACCTGCTTTGCGTCGCGACCGAAATCGTCAACCACGTCGGTGATCGAAACGGAGCCGCCATCGAACATCTGCGCCGCGAACGCGACCAGGTCCTTCGGCGTCCCGACGAACGTCTCGATCGCTTCCAGCGACTCGTCGGTCGGGTAGCCGTCCGAGTCGAAGGTGGCGTCTAGTGCGATCATGCGGTGGGCTCGCTTTCGCTGTCATCTGTCGAGAGAACGAAGTCGAACGAGCCGAGCAGCCAGTTGTGTCGCCGGCTCTCGGTGTGGCCGTGATGGTCGAACCAGTGTCCGCTGGCGTCGAGGCTCCACCTTTGCCCTTCGCCGTCAAGGTAGCTTCCCGGCAGGGTCGGCACTTTCGCCAACATGATCTTCCGGTAGGAAGCGGGCACGGAGCGCCACAGCTTCCATCGTGTGCGGATGGTGATTGTGCTGCGCCGATTGGATCGGGACTCGACCGCGCCGATCATCGCGAACCCACGTTCGGCATCAGCGCGGCGAGCAGCTCGTCACGGCAGACCAGATCGGCGGGGGAGCGGTGCCTGAGGTGCTTGTCGATAAGCGCGGCGATCCTCTCGTCAGTGGAGATCGACGAGGCGGCCGGCTGGTGAGAGGTGGCGGTGCGGCTCCGTTCTGTCCGATGGCTCTCGGTCACTTCCCCCACCTCCCGGCCGCAGATCGAGCAGGCGTAAGTTTTGGACATCCCTGGAATGAGCTCGAACTGGAACGCGAAAGAGAGGTCTCCTGGCTGGCAGATTCCCTCCCGGGGGCCGTCCGGCTCCGTGGGGACAGGAGTGTCTGCCGAGAACGCGTCCGCGACCGGAACGTGCAGAGCTCGGCCGTTGATCAGCGGGTCAAGGATCCGGAACACTGACTCGAGACGTTGACGGTCCGTGTCGCCATACTGGATCCCGCGGAGGTCCGCCGCGGTCACCTCGGCGATGATCGCTTGGGCGCTACTGATAGCGGAGAGCAGCGCCGGAATGCCGGCTCGGGCGAGGGCCGCGAGGTCCGCTTCAGCCCGCGGCTCCGCGGTCTCCCATTCGGGGTTGCTGATGCCCGTTCCAGGTAAGGCGGCTCCTGCCGGCTCGATCGCGGTGATCTCGGTGGTGCCGGAGTGGATCTTCTCGTTCGTGCTCTTCTTCATCGTGTTCGTGCTCTTCCTCGTGCTCGTGTTCGTGCTCATCTTCGTGATCGTGACCGTGATCGTGTCGAGGCAGTCATCTGGACCCGACGGCAACTATTACGTCGGACTCGGTTCCAGGCTGACGGGAAGCGGGTGAAGACCGCCGGTGCAGCCGCACATAGCTGACGAAGTCACCCGCGGGATACAGCGCCACATCGAGCAGCTTCTGTTCGACGAGTTGACCATCGGCGCGGCTCAAAGGTTCGCCGGAATCGTCAGCGGTCCTGCGGCTCATCGTGCAACCCATCCGGCCAGAGTTCTGGCGCGAAGGTTCTCATAAGAGACTGTCGCGTGCTCGAACAGTCGATCGCTTGCCGCGAACGAACCGGCGACACCGCGTTTCAGATCGACGAGGAATCTCAACGCCGAGGCTGCCGCACTACTGAGGGCCTGCTGCGCTCCGATCGCCCGCTGTTGCAGGTCCCGCTCGAAGACCGCCTCGCCCGAGACCGAATCGTCCACCGGTGCGATCATCGCCTCGAAGATCGGAAGGAACTCATCCGCACGCCGAAGGCACTCGTCGACCTGCAGCCGGTGTTCGGCCGAACCTTCGCTCGCGCAGGTGCGCGCGGCATCCCAGGACAGCTTGGTCTCGGTCTGGTAGAGAGCCTGCGCGATGCGCTGTCTGATGGTCTCGCGGGTGTGGATGGTCACGGTGGGTCGCGCTCCTCGGTCGGATGCTCGCGGTCGCGAGCTCACATGTCACCTATTGCATGCGCGGCAGTGCCCGGCGCCGGTAACGTCGGGATCCGATGTCACCATTCCGAGCCTGGCCACAGGGCCACGTTCGTCGCGGGGTTATGGCCGTCGTCACGCTCGCGGGAGCTCCCGGGCGTGCATCCGGTCAGCGCAGCCCATTCGGCCCGCTCAGCGGCGGTGAGAGCGGAGCGGCCGATTCGGTCGCCGACGCGTTCGACGAACCGGTCCATCGCGTCCATCTGCTCCGCTGACACGACAGTGGGATGCGGCGGGGAGAGCGGAGTGGTTGGGCTCATCGCGACACCGGTTCGAACTTGGCTTCGAGGTCGGAAGCTGACAGGTACAGGTCACCCTTGAACGCTCGGGCGCCCGGTATCTGCAGCAGGGGCAGCGTTTCGGTCAGGTCCACTCGTTTGGTGTTGTCGTACGGGGGACTCTGCTTCGGTCCGCTCCACATTTCGACCGTGTATCCGCTCGGTGCGAACCCGTCGAATTGCCACAGGTGCAGGAGCGTCGCCTGGGCGACGGATGGCACGTCTGCGGTCGCCGGTTCGTCCAGATAGATCCGGGCGATGATCCGTTTTGTGGCGGGGGATCCGTCGTAGCTGGTTGTGGCGACCGCGTCCTGCACGCCGTCGATTGCGGCGATCTCGTCGGACAGCGCTGCGAGTGAGGGGTCTGGAGTGCGTACCGTCGGCGGAGCCAAGGCGCAGCCAGTGAGAAGGATCGCGGCCGCCGCTGCGAGAGCCAGGCCGATGAGGCGGCGGCTCACGGGGTGGCCTCTACGTTCGGCGCCGCTGAGGGGACGGCAAGGCCTGAAGGAAGAACCGGGACCGGGCCTGGCCATGCGCTGTAGTGCTTGCTCATTTCGGAGGCGCCGAGTCCGTATCCGAGGTATCTGATGCGGGTTGGGTCCGAGTCGTAGCCGGTGAATCCGAGCTTCGTGAGGGCGGGGGCAAGGTCGGCACGCTCAGCTGCCGTCGGGGCGTCCGCTGTTCCGATGAAGAAGCTGATCGACACGAGTGTGCTGATGTGGGTTTTGTTCTGCGACCACATCTGGCGGAGCACGTAGTCGAGGAGTTGATCGGTCGCTGGGGCGAGCTCCGGTTCGACGATGATGCGAGCGTTGATTTCGTTTTGGCCAGGGAGACCATCGGGCCCGCCCCCGATCTGGACGAGTGCGACGCCAGGTATGGCTTCGATCGCCCTAGTGACATCCGCTGTGGTGCGCGCCTCCGGGGACGGTTTCGGCCGCGCAAGAAGGCCGCTGCAGCCAGCGAGAGTGAGAGCCAGCACGGCGGCTACCGTGGTCAACCGCGTTGCAGTCTGGAAGCGTGAGGACCAGCGTTTCGGCGCACCAGCGAGGGTCATGCTGGGTTCCGGTCGGGAGTGATGCCGGTCACAGCGCTTCGCCGTCCGGGCCGGTGACCGGTCCGAGAGCCGTTCCGAGCTCATTGAGAATGGTGTCCAGAGAGTCGGGTGCCGGCGCGACGGAGGCGTGGAATTCGTAGAGTTCGCGGATGTTCTGCAGCGCTGCGAGGTGCTTGGTGTCACGGTCGAGTTCGTGGGTGGCGACGAGAAGCATGATGTAGGCGAGGATGAGTTCGTTCGCGGCTTCGGCGTCCTTGTTGGGGGCGTTCAGGAGTGGGAGAGTTCCGCTTATCCAGTCTCCGAGTCCTTCGTCGGTCAGTCTGGCGACTCGGATGTCGATCTGCTCCTGGCGGGCGATTGCGGCGCTCAGGAGCTGCTGGTCTTCCTCTTCGATGGAGTTCATAGGAAGACCATGCGCGGGAGGTCATCGCCTGAAGCTCCGTTGCCCCCGCAGTGGGGGTGCGAGGAGCTTCAAGAATGGTGCAATAGCGCAAATGATCAGATAGCCTGAGTGAGGTCGTTCATGCGCGTGATGCCATGGCCGACGGTAGCTCCGAGCGACAGAATTGCTTAGCGGGTACAGAGACTTGACACCTGCTACCGCAAAGGAAATCGTGACCTCGTTCGTCGCCCATCACGTCAACATACAAAGCCTGTCGCGCACCGCGCGCCGACGTCCAGGCCGGTCCAAGATCACCATCAGTCGGGTCATGTCTCTGGCCAACTTCGCCCCAGCTCGGCGTGCTAGTCCGGCAGGTGAGATCAGAGACTCTGGTCGGCCTGCGCTCAGTGAGCCCCGCCGCGAACCATCCATCCATGAGCTCCTCACTACCGCCGAGTCGCGCGCTCTCGGTTTCATCGTCATCATGGCTTGCACGCAACTGTCCTGGCAGGCCGGAGTGGTCGCCGAGCGGCTCTTCAGCGGATCTATCGCGGCACCCTCCGACGCGCTGATGCCGGAACAGATGGCCGAAGCGCTTGAGATGACAATCGACCAGACCGAGGCCGTCATCGCCCAAGCCAAAGACGTCGCCCACGAGATATGCCGTTCCGAGCTCGGCATCACCTCGCCGTGGGGCCGTTGAGGCTAGAGCGGCGAGACCCGCATCATCACGTACCGATTCTTCTCAGATCCCGATCGCAGTCCGCTCGCGCGGACGGAGTAGAACTTGTAGGCGCCCGGTGCGGTCTGCAACTTCACGACGAGTGGTTTTTCTGCCACTTCCGGTGACAGCGCCGCCGCGAGCAGGAACTGCTCAAGCTCGGCGATGTCGGTCCTCTCAGCCAGGCTAGAAATCGAGCCGTTTGTGATCGTCGCCAAGCCGGCCGCTTCCCAGCCGGGCGAGGTCATGTAGACATGCCAGTACCTCGTGTCGACGGCCGCGAGTGCCACGTCCGTCGCCAGCTCGAACGCTGCCCGGAGGAAGTCGTCCGTCAGCGCAGCCGTCAGCCCGGGAGTGGACTCGTCGATGTGATCTGAGATTTCGTGGGTGATTCCGCGAAGCCAGACGATGTCGGCCGATGCGTCCTTGTGGGCGCGTCCGGATAGCCGCAGCTTCCTCCGCCCGGGCTTCGAGGATCCGCTACCGGTGACAACGCTGTAGATCAGGGTGTGAAGCTCTGGCGTGACCGCGGAGATGCCTTCGTCGATCATGATCCTCAGCCGCGCGCGATCCTCCGGGACGATGATTTCGTTGAACCACTGAGGGGTGGGCCATGCTCCTCTTCCTGAGCTGTGGCCGGTCGGCTCGATGCCGTAGATCTCGAACATCTCGTCGTCCCAGTAGCTGCGCATGGTCTGGTTTGGGCCGGGAGGGCTCACCTCCCATTCCCATGATCCGACAATCGGAGCGCCCGGAAGGACGTCGCCTGCCTCAACGTAGATGCCCAGGACGGCGGTGATCTCGCCGGATTGCGGCGCGATGATCGGAATGGTCCTCACCACCCAGTTCCTCGAGTCGTAGCTCACTTCGAGAGCCGTGTCGGTGGTTCGTTGCGCCGCTGACTTCAGTTCCGGCATGAGGATCGCGCGCCCGACCGGGTCCAGAGTACGGCGGAGGCTCACCCCGGTGTAGGTTTTGTCGCCCGCCGCGAGCAGGTGCTGCTCCCGCTCGACGAGAAGCCACTGGCCCTGCATTGTGGCGTTTGAACGAGACGGCCGCGAGTTTGGCACGATCAGTAGCCGAGTTCCAGGCCGCCGGCGACGGGGACTGTGGTGCCGGTCATGAACGTGGACTGAGACACCCAGTAGACAACGCTGGCGATCTCTTCGACTCGGCCGAGCCGGCCGAGGGGTACGCCGGCGGCCATGGCCTGCTTCTGCTCGTCGTTCAAAGCGGCGATCATGTCAGTGTCGGTTGGGCCGGGCGCGACGACGTTGATGCGAATGCCGCGACTGGCGTACTCGCGCGCAAACGACCTGGCGAAGCCTTCGAGCGCTGCTTTCGACGCTGTGTAGTTGCCCGTCCTAGGCGTCAATGCGATCCGCACTGGTCCTGCCATCCCGACATCTGGATTGGCGGATAACGCTTCTCCAGTTTTCACTCTCCTGCACGCCAAGGCGGGAGTTGACGCACGCGCACAGGTTATCGGTGACGAGTTCACCGTGCTCGCAGGGTCGACTGTCCGGGCCGCCTGGAGTGGTGTGGGCAGCGCCGAAAGCACTCAGCGTGCCTACGCTGGTTACCGAGCGCAACACGAGCGGTTAGTCGCAGACGGGTCGATCTCGGTCGAGAACGGAACAGGTCGAGTAACGCGGGACATACCATTTCGTTCCCCTTCAACCGCGGGGGCAATAGCGCTTGGACGATCTTGCAATGGCCGTATCGAGTGGACCTGGCCCGGCGGCACGTATGGAGCCTGGGAAGAGCGCGATATCGATGTCTGAATCCGCCGCAACTCGGTTCGAGCCGATCGCGATCAGCGCTGAGAGCACGGTCGTCGCTGAGTTCGTGCCCGACTCTTCCGGCTCGGCCGCGTATCAGTCGGAGGCGGAACTTGAGCGGGAGTTCATCCGGTTGCTGCAGGGCCAGGCATTCGAGTACGTGACGATCCACTCAGGGGGTGAGCTGCTGGCGAATTTGCGTGTGCAACTTGAGGCGCTCAACGCTGTCACGTTCACCGACGGCGAGTGGCAGCGGCTGCTCGCCGAATACGTGGTGGGTGCCAACGATGGCGCGGTGCAGAAGACAGTGCGCGTGCAAGAAGACCACGTTTATGGCTTCAGGCGTGATGATGGCAGCACTAAGAACATTGCGCTGATCGATAAGAAGAGCATCCACAACAATCGCCTGCAGGTGATCAACCAATACGAGGTCGCGGCCGGTGGTGTTGGCGGGGTGGAGTCTGGGGGTGCGAACGCGAACCGCTACGACGTGACGATTCTGGTCAACGGGTTGCCGCTCGTGCATGTGGAGTTGAAGCGGCGCGGGGTCGATATTCGCGAGGCGTTCAATCAGATCGACCGCTACCAGCGCGACAGTTTCTGGGCAGGCTCCGGCTTGTTCGACTACGTGCAGTTGTTTGTCATCAGCAATGGCACGCTGACGAAGTACTACTCGAACACCACCCGGCGCCAACATATTGAGGATGCTGCGGGGCGGGCACGCACGCGCAAGTCGAGCAACTCGTTCGAGTTCACCTCATGGTGGGCGGATGCCGCGAACACTCCGATCCGTGACTTGGTGGGGTTCACGAAGACGTTCTTCGCCAAGCACGCGTTACTCGCCATCTTGACCCGGTATTGCGTGCTCACCGGTGACCGCCAGTTGATGGTGATGCGCCCGTACCAAATCGTGGCGACCGAGCGCATTCTGCAGCGCATCGAGGTGGCCACCAACTACAAGAAGCTCGGCACGACCGCGGCAGGCGGGTACGTGTGGCACACGACCGGGTCGGGCAAGACCCTCACCTCCTTCAAGGCCGCACAGCTCGCCTCGAAGTTGCCGAGTGTCGACAAGGTGCTGTTCGTTGTGGACCGGAAAGACTTGGACTGGCAGACGCAGAAAGAGTACGACCGCTTCGAGAAAGGGTCAGCGAACGCATCGACCTCGACCGCGCAACTGGCCAAGCACCTGGCAGACCCAGAGCGGCGCATTGTCATCACGACAATTCAGAAGCTCGCCCGACTCGTACAGTCAGACAAAAGCCACACAATCTACGACGGCCATGTGGTGCTCATCTTTGACGAGTGCCACCGTTCCCAATTTGGCGACATGCACGCCTCGATCACGAAGGCGTTCAAGCGTTACAACCTGTTCGGATTTACCGGCACCCCGATCTTTGCCGAGAATGCCGGATCGGGTGGCAACCCGCAGCTGAAGACCACCGAGCAGGCGTTTGGCGAGAAGCTGCACACGTACACAATCGTTAACGCGATCACCGATAAGAACGTGTTGCCGTTTCGCATCGACTACGTCAACACAATCAAACTGCCCGAAGGGCTGACCGACAAGCAGGTGTCGGCGATCGATACCGAGCGGGCGCTGCTCGATTCGACCCGCATCGGCATGGTTGTTGAATACATTTTGGAACACTTCGACCAGAAGACCCGGCGCAGCGAACACTACGCACTGGGGGAACGCCGGGTGCGCGGCTTCAACTCCCTGTTCGCCACAGCTTCGATCGAGGCGGCGAAGCGGTACTACTCGGCGTTCCGGTCGATGCAGTCGACGATTCCGGATGCTCAACGCCTCAAAGTTGGCATCATCTACTCGTTCGCCGCCAATGAGGCTGTAGTCGACGGGTTTCTCGACGAAGAGGGTTTCGACACCGGCGACCTTGACCTGCCGTCGCGGCAGTTCTTGGACGAGGCGATCACCGACTACAACACCATGTTCGGCACGCGGTGGGGCACGAGCTCTGACGGCTTCGCCGGCTACTACACCGATCTCTCGATGAGGCTCAAGAACCGCGAGATCGACGTCGTCATTGTCGTGAACATGTTCCTGACCGGGTTCGACGCCACGACGCTCAACACTCTGTGGGTTGATAAGAACCTGCGCTCTCACGGGCTGATCCAGGCCTACTCACGCACCAACCGCATCCTGAATGCGGTGAAGACGTACGGCAACATTGTCAGCTTTCGCGACCTCGAGCAGCAGACGAATGATGCGATCGCCCTGTTTGGTAACAAAAACGCGCAGGGCGTCGTGGTGCTCAAGCCGTACGGCGAGTACTACACGGAGTACGCGGGCAAGGTCACGGAGTTGCTCGACCGGTTTGTTCCGGGCCAGCAGATCATCGGAGAGCAGGACCAGAAAGACTTCATTGCCCTGCTCGGTGCGATTCTGCGTCTGCAGAACATTTTGACCTCCTTCGACGACTTTGAGGGCAACGAGATTCTTACCGAGCGGCAAATGCAGGACTACCGCTCGGAATACCTCGACCTCTACGCCTCTCTGCGTCGGCCGACCGACGAGAAGGAGACGATCAATGACGACATTGTCTTCGAAATTGAGCTCATCAAGCAGGTCGAGATCACGGTCGACTACATCCTGCTGCTCGTGCAGAAATACCGCGACGAGCGCGGCGACGGTGATGACAAAGAGGTGCGTGCCGAGATCACCCGCGCTATCGACGCGTCACCCAGCTTGCGCAACAAGAAAGACCTCATCGAGGCTTTCGTCGATCGTGTTTCCGTGGCAGGTGCGGTCGACCAAGAGTGGGCCGCCTTCGTCACGGCCCGACGGGATGCTGAGCTTACGTACCTGATTGCCGATGAGGGTCTCAATGCCGACGCCACCCGCGAGTTCATCGACCGAGCTTTTCGCGATGGTGTCATTCAGACCACCGGGGTGGCGATCACCAAGGTACTGCCGCCCGTGTCGCGGTTCTCGCCGGGCGGTGGCCACGGCGAGAAGAAGCAGCGAGTACTTGACCGGTTTGCCGAATTCTTCGAGCGGTACTTCGGGCTCGGGTGAGTTTTTTATTACATCTGGTGTAGCGCCCGCCCGCTGGTGCCAGCGACGTAATTTCCCCACTGCCAACGGTGGTGTCACTGTCTTCGCAACTGACAACCCGAAAGCAATGCCCGCAATCTCGACTGACCAAGCGGAACTCCTCGCACGGATGGCGGTGAAAGGCACGAAGTTGTCGACGTCGGTAATTTAGCGGTACGGCAGCGAAAGACGAGTTCTCGCATCAGATGCAATTGGTCTTACTTAACCGCTGATAACAGCCGATATGAAAGTCGGCGGGCAGGCACGCGGAGTGAGCTCAATCGTGTGACCGAAACCATGCAACTTCATGAGGCCGGCGCTCCGGAAGTCGAGCCTCGAGATTTGGACTTAACGTGGTCCCACCCTTTGGTCGCGCTGGTTTCACCGTGTCGGGGACCTTCCGGCGCAAGGCGGCTGTCACGCCGCTGCACACGGGCCTCAGGGTTATCGGGTTTGAATTTTGCAGATCTCCTGCGCCATTTTGAGGTCGACGTCACTTTCGACGATTGCCTCCTCCTCGAGGATGGTGACCGGTTCGTCCAGGCCAGCGTCGGTGGCACGCATCCAGTACGCCCAGCAGGTACCGGTCCCGTTCGTTGGGTGTCCGTGCTTGGACGTAAAGCGGATGCCCAGTGGTTGTGTTCCGTCGAAGAGTGTCGCGGTGGACCTCAGCCATTGGGCGATGAGGGTCGTGACGGCTCTGGTGTCACCGGTGATGTGCGCGATCGTTAGACCGCCCGTGATGCCGAGGTCGGCAAGTTCATCTTCAAGGTGATGCGACAGGGCCGTAAGAGTGCTCGTAGATGTGATGTCGACCCACCACCCGGCCGGGTAGCCGAGTCGGTACAGGCTTCGTCCTTCGCGCCATGCCTTGGGCAACCATCTGGCCCGCATCGTGCCTGCCTGATCCCAGTCGTCGACGACCATCGCCCAGTATTGCTCGAGCGGGATCCCCATCGCATCTGCATCCTTCTGCAGTGCACGACGCGCTCCATTGATCTCGGTCCTGTACGGGGCGAGGAGCTCCATGAATGAGGTGAGCCGATCATCCGTCGTATAGAGGGTGTGACCGGTCGTATCGAAACGACTCCACGCGACAGTGTCGAGTGAGCCGTCCGGCTCAGATTCACGCTGTCTCGGTGCCAGAGCCCCGTAGGAGCTGCGGGCGATGCGGTAGTTTCCGGGTTCTGGACTTCCCACAAGCTCCAACCCGGTAGCTGAACAGAGAGTCATCAACCAGAGAAGGAATCGTCAAGGACGGCCTGGACGGCCCGACCTGCTGCTTTGTATCGGTCTTCACGAATAGCAGTGACAGGGGTGTCGTATTCAAGCCATGGGTTGGCGCCGATGAACCAGGCGCGGGCGACGTGCTCGCCTTCCGCTTCGCTGAGGAGTGTCCACTGCTCGTAGGCGAACTGCAGTCGACGCACGGCTTCATTTTTCGGCGATGGCCCTTCGACCTTTGCCCACCGGTAAGGAAGCTTGGCGTCTTTACTCCCGGCGATGGAGGCGACAAGGGTGCCACCCAAGGAGCCATTGAGCCGACGAGTGATCTCTCGAATGTCGAGTTTGATCGTTCTCGTGTGAGCGCTGGTGATGTGCGTTGTATTCGTCATGGTGACCTTCAATCCCGGACGGTGATCTAGCAAGGCTACTTTCGCATCCACTTGGATACCACCAATTTTACACCATTCTCGGTTCCGAGCTGCAGCCACCTCACTTCAACTGCCCAAATGGTAGGCGCGGCTGATCGATGCACGGGAGTTGAAGTAAATGTGGGAACACCCGGGCACCGGCCAGGACAAGGAAATCCCAGACCAGATTGGCGACCCTAGTGTTCGCTGGGCGCGCACGAGGCAAGCCCGTCTACTCCCGATCTGACAGTCCCTGCTGCTGCAATCACCCGGCGTTCAGGTTTAGGTATCGGTAGACGGTGGCGCGGCTGGTTCCGATGATCTTTCCGATGTCAGCGGGCTTGAGGCCCTGGGCTTTCAGTTCGTGGGCACGCTTAACTTCGCCATGGTCGGCTGTGACTTCGCGTCGTCCTGCCTTCCGCCCGTGCGAGGCGGCGATGGCCATCCCGGCCCGGGTTCGTTCGGAGAGCTGGTCGCGTTCCAGTTGGGCGAACGCGGACATGATGGTGACCATGGCCTTCGCCATGGCACCGCCTAATTCGCTGTCGGGATCGGTGGCGATGCCGTCGCGCAAAGACCGGAACTTGATGCCGCGTTCGGTGAACCCGTCCAGTAGCTCAAGTAGGTGGCGGGTGTTGCGTCCGAGGCGGTCGAGTTTCCACACCACCACTTCATCGCCTCGGCCGAGGCGGTCGAGCATTTTGTCCAGCTCGGGTCGGCTGGTTTTGGTTCCGCTGACTCCCTGATCGCGGTAAATGCGTACACACCCCGCGGCTTCCAGTTCCCGGATTTGGAGCTCGGTGTTCTGATCCGCAGTGCTCACTCGCGCATATCCAAGAACCGTCACAGGGGTTGCCTCCTATTTTCTCGCCAAAGGTCTAAATGTTGTTATCTTGAGAATATCAGTGTGAGACACATTGTTGAGATAGGGGACTGGGCGGACACGCCGACGATTTTCGATGTGACAGCGCGCAGACGGTTCGTCCTGTCTAAGGATCCTTTGATGGGATATCGCTGAAGTCGAAATCCCTTGGAGGGGGCCCCGAGTATACGACCGCGGTCAGATTCCTAGGATTGTGGGGTCCATGCTGACTGGTTGTTGTGAACGAACTCGGCGAAGGTGGTCGCGGGCACACCGGTCAGTTGGCGGACGGTTCGGTTGGGCAGGGCGCTGAGGTTGAAGCGGACGATGCGGTAGATCATTTTCTGCACGTCGATGTAGTCCTGGGGTTGGCCTTCTGCGGCCAGGTGGGCGAGGTAGTCCTTCTCCGATGGGCGGGCATAGGTGATGGGGCGTCCGAGTGCTTCGGTCATGGTGCGAGCGATGTGGCGGTAGCTGAGCGATTGCTCCCCGGACAGGGTGTATGCCTTGCGGGTGTGGCCTGGTTCGGTGAACGTGGTTGCGGCGACCCGACCAATGTCGCGTGCGTCGATGAACGCGGTGAACGACCGCCCGGCGGGCACATAAATCACTCCGCGTTCGCGAATCTCGGCAGCGTAGGTGGTCGACAGGTTTTGCATGAAGAAGTTGGGGCGGAGGAACGTGTAGGGGGCGTCGATCTGGCGCATATACTCCTCCACCGCGTGGTGCGGGGTCAATTTGTTTAGTTGCACTCCTTGCATGGAGAGGAACACGGTCTGACGGGTGCGGCGATTGCGGGCGGCGTCGATGAGGGGGAAGAGTTGCGTTTGAACGTCCGCGATCTGCGGGGGTCGCATGAGGAACAACCGATCGGTGCCCTCAAGCACGTCCTCCAGCTCACCGGTGGACGCGCCGAAGTGGAATGGGCGGCCTTCGACCCCGTCGGGGAGGAGTTCGGCGTCTTTGGCGTCGCGTACGCCCGCGATCACTTTTTCGCCCTTCGTGATTAGTGCATTGACGACGCCTCGGCCCACGGTGCCGGTCGCGCCGGTAACGAATATGGCGTTGGTCATGGTGTTCTCCTTGTCCGGTCGAGGAGCTCAGCAAGTTCGGCCAGTTGCTTATCGGTTAGGGGATCAAATTGTGATGCGAGCTTCTCGGTCAGCTGTCGCTCGAAAACTGCTGCTTGGGATGCTGCACTCTCGGTGAGGGTGAGAATGCGGGAACGAGCATCATCCGGATGCGGCCCGGTTTCGACTAATCCCTCACGTCTCAGCCCGTCGACAAGCTGGGTGATCGCGCCCGGAGTCACTGCCAACGCAGTAGCGATCGAGCTCGGGGTCACGGGGCCGAGGGCGTGGGAGATGAAGAACAGAGTCTCGACTTGGGACGGCGTCAGCCGAATATCGCCAAAGGGCGAAGAGCGGGCCTGCCTCAGGGTCCGAGACCAGGCGACAACTGACTCGAGGACGCTTCCGATGTCCTGCATGCGTGAACTCGCCACAGAACGGTCACCCCTGACAGCTGGTGAAGCGATGGGCGGTAGGTGCGAGCTGCCCGAGCAGAAACAGGGACCTGTTGTGCGGGGTGCCTGAGCTTCCGATACCTTCCCTGACTGCCTTGTAGCGGGGGATCATCGGGACACGAAGGGCATTTCGTGGATGAAGGACCGATCGTCTATTTGGGTGAGGATGAAGTCCGCAAGGTCGTCGCGACTGATTTGTGTGCTCGCGTTCACCCCTACCCATCCCACCCGGAAAGTACCACGTCCGGGCTGTTCCGTCAGCCGTGGACCGCGCACCACCGTCCAATCGGTGTCCGACGCCTGCAACACCTGAAGATGGTCTCGGGCGTCCGCCAACACGTGCCCAGCCATCACTTTCAACAGAAACTGGATGACTATATCTGCCGCTTTGGGCTTGTCTTGCGCCGCACGGACCCCCCCTCCGGAGAGAGTCACTAACCGCTTCACACCGCGCCGGTCCATCGCCGTGACAATGTTACGGGTGCCCTCAGTTTGCAACGATGCCGGTGAGCCCTTGACCTGTCCAAACACACTCACCACCGCACCGGAGCCGGCCACGGTCGCCTCCACCGCCGGCAAATCGAGGACGTCGCCGTGGATGATCGTCACACGGGCATCCGATACCGAGAGCTTCCTCGGATCCCGCACCAGGACGCGGACATCGAAACCCGCCGTCAGCAAGCGGTGTAACACCCGACGCCCGGTTTTCCCGGTCGCCCCAAATAGTGCGATAACTGTCATGTTAATAGTTTAGTAGCTAAACCAGCCGATTTTATAGGTTTTGGCATCGATCGCGGCTGGGCCTTCGATTAGACCGCCTCGGGTCAAGATGCCAATCAGATCGACAGCCCATGCAGCTCACGACAGCTCGGCGTTCGTCACGACACGGACGCGCAACGCGTAGTGGTCGGCGGGTGCGGCGCCCCCGGACAACTGCCTCTCATCAAGCTGCAACGGGTGGGTCGACGATTCGCTTGGCTCACGCAGCACCATCCGCGCGGTGCGAATCAAGCACCACGATCAGGTCCGGACGTTCCGGGGCAACCGGCGGGAGCCGGTCGCCCGCATGCCACATGCGGTTGGTGTCGTTAACTGCCAGCTCCATGGCCATGAGCTGCACCTTCAATGATGTGCCGGGGTTCCCGCCGACCTTGACCAGGAATTTGCCGCGGCCGGGAGGCTCCGCCTCCCGGCCGGTCGACGAGTCCCAGGCGGGCGGGTCCTGCCACGAGATGAGGAGATCCTGTTCCGCTTTCGATAGCGGAATAGCTGAGGTGAGCATCGACATCTCTGCGCTCGGGAGCCCGCCGGCGATGACCATGCCGGCGTGCTCGACGAAGCCGCGGGCCTTCATACGTTCTGCCTCCGTGGGGAGCGCGAGCAGGTCGCTCATGGTGTGCGGAATCGTCGCCAAGCCGACGCCGCGCTGGCGGTTGAGGCAAGTCAGCGCGTCGACACGATCGACCATGCCGCGGCCGGCGCGTAGGGCGCGCCACAGCTCGTCGAGGATGACGAAGTAGTGGCGCCGTGGCTCGAGGCCTGCGTCGGCCAAAGCGTTCGCGACGGTGACGTCGGTCTCGGCACCAGCCTGATGGAGCGCGCCATGATCGACGCGTGGTGCCGGCTCACAGCTATCACCCCACGACCGCGATCCATACGAAATGACGACTTCGCGGTAGTCAGCGATGCCGTGCCCAGTCGGGCGACGCCATCGGCACAGGACCACGTACGTCGGCCCTCGATCCGACTGCCACGAGGATGGCAGCTTCTCGCCCCGCCTGGTACAGCCAGCGCGGCGGATCGGCCATCGCGGCCTCCGGGCTACCCGCCAGCTCGCGAAGGCTCACCCCGACGACCCCTGTCGGCATGACCGCGGTTCCTCCCTCGATCTCGCCCGCGATGACGAACGCCCTGGAGTTCTCCCTCCGTTGGGAGAGTGCGTAGCCCGCGACCTTCCCCTGGGACGACGTCTCATCAAAGCGACCCTCTCCGGTGATCACGACACCAGCGACCTCGATGGCCCGATCCAACCCGGTGAGCGCGGCAATCGCGGCGGCCCCTGGCATAGAGGACGCTGACCACGCAGCCATGAACCCGAACGCGGCGCCACCCGCTGCTCCCGAACCAGTCAGGTCCGCGAAACCCGTGCCGATGAGTCCAGCGAGAATGGACAGTCCAAGATCGAGCACGGCCACATCGTTATCGGTCGCGCCCTTCTGTGGACCGAAGGTCGCTGCCGACCCGCGCGCTCCGAGCAGCGGAGCGTCGACGTCGACGAGCAGGCGAATGCCACCTCCGGGAACTGGCTGGAGGGATCGAAAGTCGACCCGCTTCAGGTCGCAGAGCCCCCCGCCGCCGTCGGAGATCGGATGTTTCTCCACATCGAGTAGCCGGGCTCCGAGCTCCGAGAGTGCTCCCGCGCCTCCGTCGGTCGAGACCGAACCGCCGAGACAGATCGTGAGCGCGGTGACTCCGGCGTCAAGGGCGGCAGCAATCACCGCACTGAGTCCGCGCGTATGGGCAGTGAGCGGAGACAGTTTCTCCATCAGCGGTAGCCCCGAAACACGTGCAAGCTCGACCACACCGGAACTGTCCGGCAGCAGAAGCCACGAGCCTGGCGTCGGGCGGCCGTCGGGGCCGGGTACCGGACCGACATCGACCAACTGTGATCCCGGGACCGCCGCGAAGATGGCGTCGAGGGTGCCTTCCCCGCCGTCTGCTTGGGGTAGGAGGATGAGCTCGTCGAACGGCCGCTCGACTCGCCAACCAGCTGCGATTGCTGACGCAGCACGGGCAGCATCGATGGACCCCTTGAAGGAGTCGGGCGCGATCACGACCCGCATTCTGCGTGCCTCACACGTGTTCGGCGATGAGCCGCTCGTACGCATCCGCGACGCGGTTGGCGACCTCGAACGCATCAGCATCCCAGATCTCTTGGCGAAAGATTTCGCATTCGACATCCCTCCGGTATCCCGCGGCCCTCACCCACTCGGTGATCGTTGCAAAGTCGATGCAGCCGTCCCCTGGAATGCCGCGAGAAAGGAGCGGATCGGAAGCGATGGGCATCATCCAGTCGCAGACCTGGTAGCTGGCGATGCGTCTTTCGCGGCCGGCGCGCGCGATTTGTTCGCGAAGGGCGGGATCCCACCAGACGTGGAACGTGTCGACAACGACTCCGACCTCCTCGGGGGTGAAAGGAGCGGCGAGGTCGAGTGCCTGGCCGAGGGTCGACACGACCGCGCGGTCCGAGACGTACATCGGATGGAGGGCCTCGATCGCGAGTGTGACGCCGACCTGGCGAGCGTGCGGAGCGAGTTCGCCAAGAGCCTCGACAACACGGGACCGCGCGCCCACCAGGTCACGGCTGCCCTCTGGAAGGCCACCCGCGACCAACACCAGCGTGGGCGCTCCCAGTACGGCCGCCTCGTCGAGCGCGCGCCGGTTATCATCGCTCGCCGCTCGCCGTGCCCGGCCCTCCGGCACGGTGAAGAACCCGCCACGACAGAGGCTCGACACCCGCAAACCCGCGTCCCGAACGGCCGCCGCGCTGGCCGTCAACCCGAATTCGGCGACCGGTTCGCGCCAGAGACCGATGGCCGGGATGCCGGCGTCGACTGTAGCCCGTACCGCGGTCGGGAGGTCGGCGCACTTGATGGTCGCCTGGTTGAGCGAGAAGCGGGCGAGACTCACGCCTGCACCGAGGAGAGAGCGAGTAGGCCGTTCAGGGCGAGCATCCCGTTCCAGCGCTCGGCGGCGAGGTCCGGTCGCTCGAGGGCACCGGAGGCGTTCGCCAGCCGGACGATCTCACTGAGGTGCGGCAGGTCGCGTGCCGAATGCAAGCCCCCCACCATGCTGAACGACGATTGGTGACCGTTGAGCCAACTGAGGAACGCGACGCCGGTCTTGTAATACTGCGTCGGGGTGGCGAAGACCTGTCGTGCCAGCGCTTCAGTCGGTTCCAGGATGCGACGGTACCCGACGAGGTCGCCGCGGTCCAAGGCTTGCAGCGAGGCAGATGCATTGGGAGCGATCGCCGCGAAGGCTCCCAGGAGAGCATCGGAATGTCCTCGTTCATCACCCTCGATCAAGCCGACGTAGTTGAAGTCGTCGCCGGTGAACATGCGCACGCCAGCCGGCAACCGTCGTCGCATCGCGATCTCAGCGTCGGCGTTGAGAAGTGACATCTTGATGCCGCTCACCTGGTCATGGTTTTCCTCGATGGTCCGGATGACCACGTCGGAGGCGACGGCGACATCTCGCGAGCCGAAATACCCCGCTAGGCTTTCGTCGAAGGCTTCCCCCAGCCAGTGCAGCACGACGGGGGCTCCCGCTTGCGACAGCACTTCGCGATAGACCCGTTCATAGTCGGCGGCGGTTTCGGCGGCTCGCGCGAGATGCCGCGACGCCATCATCACGACGCCCGCGCCCGCCGCCTCGGCGACCTCGAGCTGGAGAAGATAGGCCGCGACGACCGCGTCCAGCGAGATGTACTCCTCCGCGACGTGGTCCGTGTTGACGCCCACCACAAGCGTCCCTCCGACCTCTCGCGCCTCGGCAGCACTCCGCCGGATGAGTGCGGCCGTCGCGGCCCAGTCCAGGCCCATGTTGCGCTGGGCAGTATCCATGGCGTCCGCCACCCCAAGCCCCCATGACCAGACGTGACGTCGCACCGCAAGCGTTGCGTCCCAGTCGATCGCCGCGGGCTGTCCTGGTGTGTTCGCTCCCCACGCGTGGGGCACGACGTGCGCGGCGGCGAACACCATGCGAGACGCGAGAGGGACCGCTGGCCGGGCAAATGCAGGTGCCTCCATGAGCTCGGCGCTCGAGAGGGTGCCATCCGCGGCGAGCAGCGTGATTGAGGTCACGCGGAGCCCACCGGCAACGACGAGGGCTCAAGCTCGACCCGTCGCCCCTCCCGGGACGATTCGAGGGCCGCCTCGACGAGCCGAAGACCGCGTACACCGGCCATGAAGTCGTAAGGATGGTGACGGCCGGCGTCGACATCCGTGATAAACTCCTCCCACTGTGCGCGGAAGCCGTTGTCGAAGACCTGATTGTCCGGAACATCCATCCAGATGGAGCGGTAGTCGACGGTTTCGCGCAGATCCGGATTCCACACCGGCCGAGGCGTGGCGGTGCGAGGTTGAATGCGGCACTCGAACAAGCCGGCGACGGCCGAGCCGTTGATCCCATCCACCTGGAACTCGATGAGCTCCCCGCGGTCGACGCGAACCGCCCAGCTCGAGTTGACCTGGGCGATGATGCCGCCCTCGAGTTCGAAGATGCCGTACGCCGCGTCGTCCGCCGTCGCCGCGTAGTGCTCGCCGCGCTCGTCCCAGCGATCGTGCACGTGCGTGACCGACTTGTTGGTGACCGCCCTGACCGAACCGAACAGATTCTCGAGCACGTAGTTCCAGTGGCAGTACATGTCGAGCGTGATCCCGCCGCCGTCCTCCGCGCGGTAGTTCCAACTCGGTCGCTGCGCAGGGATCATGTCGCCCTCGAACACCCAGTAGCCGAACTCGCCTCGAACGCTCAAGATCCGGCCGAAGTAGCCCGAGTCGATCAGGCGCTTGAGCTTGCGCAGGCCGGGAAGGTAGAGCTTGTCGTGCACCACGCCATTGATGACTCCGGCGTCGTCGGCCGCGTGAGCCAACTCGAGGCCATCATCGACCGACTCCGCGACGGGCTTCTCGGTGTAGACATGCTTGCCGGCGGCGATGGCTTTGAGGATGCCGACCTTGCGAACGCCCGTGAGAGCGGCATCGAAATAGATCGGCGCCGTCGCGTCGGCGAGCGCGGCGTCGAGGTCTGTGGTGAACTCAGCGACCCCGTGAAGCGCCGCCAGCTCGGCGAGTTTCTCGCGATCGCGACCGACCAGGATCGGCTCGACCTGAATGCGGGATCCATCCGGCAACAGGACGCCGCCCGCATCCCGAATCGCCAGGATCGACCGGACCAGGTGCTGCCGGTACCCCATTCGGCCGGTCACTCCGTTCATGATGATGCGCATGGTCCGCGTCGTCATCTCTGCTCCTTCGCATCGGGTGGCGTCGTATCTCGGGCGGCGAAAGAGACCCCCGCGCCAACCCAGCCCCACGGTAGCGAGCAGCCTCTTGGGGAGGGCGAGAGTCTTTCGGCCAGTGAAAAAAATCTCGGACTTTGCGCGGACCCCCATGGGAAAGTCGAGGGCCACACTGCGTCGAGGAGAACGACATGAGCACACAGAGCCAGTACGCGTCGCCGATACTTCCCCCGCGGCGAATCACGGATCCCGAGATGGAACGCTATTCGTCAACGCTCGAAGACCGCGAACTGAGCCCCTACACCGGGATCACACGTGAACACTGGCGCGGCGTTGCGCGCGACCTGCTCGATGGCGCGGCGCGATACCGCTCGGCCAGCGGCGCGCGCATCGAGTTTCCGGGCGCCGCTTCGCAGCAGGGCCCGCGGGCAGACGGACTGGAGGGGTTCTCGCGGACCTTTCTCCTCGCCGCGTTCGACCACATCGGCGCGCCGGATACCGAAACCGCGACCCGTCTGGACGACTACCTGCAGGGAGTCGTCGCCGGCACGAGCGCCGACCCCCGCGTCGAGGACGCGTGGGAACCGATCGAGAACATCGGTGAAAGGTGGGGCCAGTCACAGGTCGAAGCCGCCTGCATCTCGTTGAGCCTGCACCTGACGAAAAGCGATACCTGGGATCGCCTCGCGCCGGACGAGCAGGATGCCGTGGAGGGCTGGCTGCGTACGGCACTCGATAAGGAGCCGTCGTCCAACAACTGGTACCTGTTTCCGCTCACCATCGCCAGCTTCTTGGAGGGTGTCGGTCGCATGGATCGCCAGACGTCGTTCGTTATCGAACGCGGCTTCTCTCTGATCGACCAGTGGTATCGGGGCGATGGCTGGTACAGCGATGGCGACGGCGAGGCATTCGACCACTACAACGGCTGGGCGATACACTTCTACCCGCTACTTCACGCGTGGCTGCGAGATGACACGGTACGGATGACCGTTTTTCGCGAGCGGCTCAGGGCGTTCGTCGGCACCTTCGCAACGACCTTCGACCGCACCGGCGCCTCTCTCTATTTCGGCCGATCACTGACATACCGGATGAGCGCCTCGGCGTCACTCGCGATAGCCCAGGTCATGGACTGTTCGCCCCTCGAACCGGGCCAGTCCCGGCGGATCATGTCCTCGAATCTGCGCTACTTCCTCGACCGCGGCGCCACCTCGAACGGTGTGCTGAGTCTCGGCTGGCAGGGGGAGCACGCGGCGAGCTTGCAGCGCTACTCCGGGCCGGGGTCGCCGTACTGGGCGTCGAAGGGATTCGCCGGGCTGTTGCTGCCGCTCGAGCACCCGTTTTGGACGAGCCCTGAGAGCGAGCTGTCGGCCGATCGAGACGATCTGGTGCGGCCGATCGCGCCGATCGGGCTGATGATCCAGAGCACGGCAGCGGATGGCCTCGTTCGCGTCCACAATCACGGCAGCGACCACCTGAAGCCGCATCACGCCGACGACGGGCCGTCGGATCCGCTCTACGCCCGCTTCGCCTACTCGACCCGAACGGGACCAACCGTGGCCGACGGTCCGGCCGACAACGATATCCGAGTTCAGTTCCGCGGGATCTGGAGCGTCAGGCGTCGAATCCACCACGTCGCCTCGGGGGGCGACTGGGTGGCCTCGTGGCACGCGCCGCGCTTTCCCACATTGACCAGTGAAGGACATGTCCTCCCCTCCGCCAGGATCGAGAGCGTCACCATCGCGCACGCGCATCTCGAGGTGCGCGTGCACCGTCTTCGCAACGTCCCGCCCGATTCGGCTGTCGAGTTGTCGGGATGGGCCGTAGCGTCCGATGGCCCGGAGACGTTGATCCGACGCGCACATGGACTCTCCGCCGACTGTCTGCCGGTCGATGGGAGGGGGCCGAGCTCGAGGGTGATCGGGATAGAGGGCTGGACGTATGCCACGACTGCCGCCGCCACCGGTGGCACCGCATTCGGGCGTTGGGCCGCCGTGCCGCAGCTGCGCGGATCCGCCGCGACACAGGTACTCGTCGCACTCGTATCACTCAGCGCCGATCCGGGCGCGAACGCAAACGACCTCAGCGACCTCGCCGAGATCGAAATCGATGCCTCAACGGTTCGAGTGACGTGGTCGGACTCACTGATCGGGTCGTCGGTCAACCTCGACGACCTGCCATGGACTTGATTGCCCTACCAGGTCAGTCTTCGGCGAGCTGCTGGCGCACCGGAGGCTCGATCACAAAGCGCGCGATGAGGGTTGGAACGAGCCCCGACCCGACCAGGACCAGCGGGGAAACGGAGACCAGGACGAAGTACCAGGCGGCGAGCATGACGACGCCACCCAGGCTGCGAAGTGGTCGCCCTACCAGCGCCGCTCGGGTCTCGGCAAAGAGCGGCCGCCATCCTGTCTCGCGTTCCCGGTCCGCGCAGCTGAGCAGGTTGAGATAGGTGGCGGCCGCGAGACCCGCGATAAAGCTCAGTGTTCCGACGGCGACGTAGCCCAGCGGGGCGTGAACGGAGAGCCAGAAGAGCCCGCCGACGACGAGCCCTACAGCAAGAAGAGCGCCGATGACGCCGAGCGGCCAACTCTGTCGCCATGCGACGGTGAACTGGCGCAGATAGCTGAGAACGCCGACCTTCTCACCGGCGCGATCGTCGGAGAACGACCGCTGAAGGGCGATCGCTGCGGGCACGGCCGTGATCACCGGGAGGGCGCAGACCACGAAACAGACCTGCAGGAGCAACGCCGTCCCGAGCGCGGAGATGGCGCCGACAATGCGCATGGTGCCGCCTCCCGACTCTGGTCAGAGAAGTCAATCACATCCGTCGGGGCTCTCAAGGACCATTTTTCGGTCAGTGAACAATCGGTTGCGCATACATTTTTGCGGTGCTACCGTCCAGTCACTTCCCACTGTGAGAAAGGGCACACCATGCTGTCAGGAATCCGCGTCATCAGCTTCACGCACTTCCTCCAGGGGCCATCTGCCAGCCAGTTCCTCGCCGACCTCGGCGCCGAGGTGATCAAGGTCGAACCACCGACCGGTGCCTTCGAACGAAGCTGGTCTGGCCCGGATGCATACCTCGACGGCACAAGCGTCTTCTTCCTCCTAGGGAACCGCAACCAGCAGAGCTTCAGCATCGACTTGAAGGCCCCGGGTGCTCGACGGGTGCTCACCGATCTGCTTGCTTCGGCCGACGTGCTCATCGAGAGCTTCCGGCCCGGCGCCATGGATCGACTCGGTTTGGGCTACAACGACGTCGCGGCGATCAACCCTCGCCTGATCTACTGCTCGCTCTCCGGATACGGCTCCGATGGCCCGTACGTCGACCGACCGGGACAGGACGTCCTGCTCCAAGCGGTTTCCGGGCTCGCCGCGGCAACGGGGCGAGGCGGGGTCTCCCCCACGCCGGTCGGGGCAAGCATCGTCGATCAGCACGGGGCCACGCTCGGTGCGCTCGGGATCCTGGCGGCTCTGCACGGTCGTGAGCGCACCGGGCGCGGCATGAAAGTCGAGAGCAATCTCTTGAACGCCGCGCTCGACCTCCAGATCGAACCCTTTGCCTACTATCTCAACGGGTTCCGGGGAGAGCGCAGCGAGTCGGGGGTCTCGTCGCGCTTTTACAAGGCGCCGTATGGGGTCTTCCCCACCGCAGATGGCTTCGTCTGCCTTTCTTTGAACTCGCTCGCGACGCTTGAGAAGCTGTTCGGTGATCCGTGGTTCGGTGGGGTGTCGGAAACGGATTCGTACGCACGACGCGAAGAAGTCAACCGTCGGATCGTCGGACATCTCCGTGAGATCCCGACTGCGGAGTGGTTCGCCCGTTGCGAGGCGGTGAAGGTCTGGTACGCACCGGTCAATGGCTATGAGGAGGTCGTGGTGGATCCGCAGGTGCTTCACAATGAATCGATCCTGGCGTTCGAGCACCCGGAGGCCGGGCACGTAGAGGTGCTTGCGCATCCGATCACATACGACGGGCGGAGGCCCGGCATCCGATCTGTTCCCCAGGCGCTCGGCGCCAGCACCCGCAGTGTTCTCGGCTCCCTCTCATACACCGAAGCCGAGATCGACGAGCTCGTGGCAGAGGGAGTGATTCTCGATGGTGCTCACTGAGGACAACGCGGGGCGGCTAACGCTCGATCGATCTGATGGCGTTCTCACCGTCAGCCTCAATCGGCCCGCGAAATACAACGCCATCGACTCGACCACCGTTCACGAACTGCGCCGCGTGTTCGTGAGTGTCGGCGATGACGCGTCGATCGGCGCCGTCGTGATCACCGGATTCGGGAAAGCCTTCGCGGCGGGCGCGGACCTCGGCGAATACGCCGTGGCCGACGCCCAGGCGTTCGCGGCCCTGACCGAGAACGCCAACGAACTGTGCCGCGAAATCCGAGAATCGCCGGTTCCCGTGATCGCCGCTGTGAACGGCGTTGCCCTCGGGGGTGGATTCGAAGTCGTGCTGAGTTGCGATCTCGTCGTGGCCGCCGAGTCGGCTCGCTTCGGGCTCCCGGAGATCAAACTCGGGCTCATCCCCGGCTGGGGAGGAACGCAGCGACTTGCCCAGTACGTCGGTCCCAACCGTGCGAAGCAACTGATCTTCACGGGCGAGACGATCACCGCACACGAAGCCGCGGCCGCGGGGATCGTCAATCGGATGACCACAGCAGAGGAACTGCTCGAGGTCGCGGGTACGCTCGCCGCGAGCTGTGCGTCCGGACCTCGGCTGGCGATCGCCGCGGCGAAGCGCGCAGTCGACGGGGGTGCTTTCGGAAGTCCCACGGCATCCACCGGTTTCGCGCTCGAACAGTCGGAGTTGCGTGGCCTGTTCGCATCGAGCGATGGTCAGGAGGGCATTGCCGCCTTCCTCGCGAAGCGCCCTGCCGACTTCACGGGTCGGTGAGGAGAGTGACAGAACACGATTTCTCGGCGTGGTCGTCGACCAGTGGTTCACGCCCAGCGTCCCCTCCCCCCGTCCTCGCCGACGTCGACCTCGTTGTCGTCGGGGCTGGGGCCGCGGGGGTGGCGGCGGCAACCGTCGCCGCGGAGGCCGGGCTGTCGGTCATCTTGATCGAGCGCTACGGCTTCGCTGGTGGAGCGGCCGTCGCGGGCATGTCCGGAACGATCTGCGGGATGTATTTGGCGAGCGACAACGGCCGGGGCCCCGAACAAGTGGTGTACGGCTTCGCAGAGAGATTCCGCGCAGCGCTCGACCACCGGGGCGGGCTGACGCCGCCCCAGAAATACGGCAAGACCTGGACGAGCGCGCACGACCCGTTGATGTGGCGCGAGACCGCGGATGACCTGCTCATCACCGCGGGAGTCCGCATCCTCTTTCACACCGTCGTCTCCGGCGTCGTGGTGACCGGGGCAACGGTCACTGGGGTGATCATCGAGTCGAACGCCGGGGTGTCGTCCGTCATCGCGCGTCGGGTGATCGATGCATCGGGCGACGCCGCGGTGATCGCCCGGGCCGGTGGCGGACACCGATTCGGCGACCACGGCCGCATCCAGAATCCCACCATGTTCTTCCGGCTCGGCAACGTCGACGTCCCGACTTTCCTGGCGGGCTACGGACCGGACACGATCTGTCCACCTGAAGTGACAGCGAAGATTCTCGCGGCGCGCGCGACAGGCGCGAACCTTCCGCGGCAACACATCTGGATTTTCACCAGCACCCGGCCCGGTGAACTCCTGGTGAATGCAACTCGGCTCAGCGCCCGCAACGGGTCGATGCTCAACGTGATCGACCCCGCCGACTTCACCGAAGCGGAAGTCGCCGGCCGCCGGCAGGTGCGCGAATATGCCGCCTTCCTCGCCCAGGAGCTCGCTGGCTGCGGTAACAGCTACGTCGTCGACACGGGTGTGGAAGTGGGCATCCGACAAACCCGAAGCGTCATCGGCGCGCTGACGCTCTCAAACCAGGATGTGGTCGAAGCCCGCAAGCGGCCGACCGACGGTATTTGCCGGGCCCCCTGGCCGATCGAACTGCACGATGGAGACCGCCCGAAACTCCACTGGCTGATCGACGACTACTACGACGTGCCGTACCTGAGCCTCGTGCCCGAGCGGCTCGAGAACGTGATCGTGGCAGGTCGCTGCCTCAGCGCCGAACACGAGGCGCTGGCGTCGGCACGGGTGACCGCACAGTGCTTCGAGTACGGGCACGCGGCCGGACGTGCTGCGGTAATGTCCATCGCGACCGGCGACGCCTTCCGACATCTCAATCAGGCCGCCCTGCGGGCCGAGATGATCGCCGGTGGCAGCGCGCTGTGACCTGAGTCGCATGCTCCGCGCGGAGAGAGGATCCCACCGATGCCGGACCGTTCCGCTGCGACTCTAGGAGACGTCGCTCGTCTCGCCGGGGTGTCCCAGTCGGTCGCGTCGCGGGCGCTCAACGACGACCGGATGGCGCGAATCAGCGCCAGCACTCGAGAGCGAGTGAAAGGCGCGGCGAGCAAACTCGACTACATCCCCGATCACACCGCGAGGGCCCTTCGTGCGGGGCGTGCGGGCGCACTTGCGCTCGTAGTGCCGGATGTCGGTAACGCGGTGTTCTCGGAGCTATTCGCGGGAGTCCGCGCCGCGTCGGCGGCCGAACGCGTGACCGTTCTCCTCGGCCAGCTCAACGAGCCATCTGTCGTCGAAGAGGGCCTCTCCGGTATCGCCGGCAACGGTCGCGTCGACGGGATCATTCTCCAGCGACCCGAGCGGATGACCGATGCCGAGCTGGAGGCACTGCTGGACGTTCGCGCCCCGGTGGTCTTGTTCAACTCTGTGCTGCGTCGTCGCATGGGCTCTGTGATCCTCGACGACCATCGGGCCGCGTGGATTGCGACCGACTATCTGCTCTCACTCGGGCACACTCGGATTGGTCTGATCGGCGGAACTCGCGAGCACGACGCCGCTCGCCGCCGCGAGGCGGGGTATCGCGAGGCCATGCACCATGCGGGCCGACGGATCGACTTGGCCTGGGTCAGCAGCACCGGATGGGAAGCAGAGGCCGCCGCCGGAGCTCTGGAGGATGTGCTCGCGGGGACCAGGAGGCCGACTGCCCTGGTGGTCGCCAGTGTCAACGCCGCGATCGGCGTGGTCGCGGCGGCGCTGCGACGAGGGCTGCGCATCCCGGACGACCTCTCGATCGTCTCGATCCAAGACACCTGGGTTGCCGGCATGATGGTGCCGTCGGTCACCGTGGTGAGGATGCCGCTGCGCGAAGCGGGCACAGCGGCGGCCCGGATGCTGCTCGCGTACGCGTCTGGTGGCGGCCTCCACAACGTCGTGATCACGGATCCGGCACCCGTACTCGTCGTTCGCGAGTCGACGGCGCGACTCGCCTGACGCGCCTGAGTCGCTCGATGCAATCTCAGGCGAGGATGTCGTACCGATCGGACGGGACCGTGAACTCGAGCGGCCGGCCGGCCGCCAGCCTCTCAATCTCCTCGACGACGATGAGCCCCTGCAGATGCTGCGCATGACGGGTGATACCCCCGACGTGAGGCGTCAAGATCACGTTCGGTAGCCCCCACAGACGGTTCGTCGACGGCAGCGGCTCCTCGTCGAACACATCGAGGCCCGCGCTCAGTCGTCCGGTGACCAGTTCGTCGGTCAGCGCTTCGATATCGACGATTGCTGACCGGGCAGTGTTGACCAAGACGCCGCCGTCGCAAATGAGCGAAAGTCGGCGACGATCGAGAAGGTGCCGGGTCTCTGGAGTGACCGGCGCATGGACAGCGACGACCCGACAGCTGGCCAACAAGTCGTCGAGGTCGCTGAGGGTGACGCCTAAGCGAGCTGCCGACTCGAGATCCAAGTAGGGATCGTAAACAACTACCTCAGCTCCGGCGGCTCGAACCAAATCGATGTACGCGCGCCCCACCCTGCTCGCGCCGACGACACCGACTCGTGAACCGGCGAGTGCCGGGCCCGCAGTTATGGACGCCGCGGCCGACCAATCGTGGCTGGCCTCCATCAGTCGCGTGGTCAGGTGGAGATTGCGCAGCAAGGTGATCGTGAAGACGAGCGCAAGCTCGGCAACCGAAGTCGCCATCCCGAACGCAGCCTGGCTCACCAGGACGCCGTCGTCGATCAGCGACCTCGGAACGAACTCCCGGATCGTCCCCGCGCTATGGGCGACGAACCTGAGCCGATCCGACGATTCGAGGTGGTCGGGAAGCCGCCTCGAACCCCAGCCAGTCACGACGACCTCGGCCGACATCCTGGGGTCATTATCTCCGACCCGATAGTCAACGCGGCGGACTATGCCCACCGATCGCAGCCGCGTCTGAAGGTCGTCGTCGAAGAACATCGCCTCCAGCCGTGGCGGAATGTCGAGAATGATGTCGAGTGGGGCGCTCACGGTCTTAACCCTTGAGCCCGGCCGTGGCGACTCCCTGGATGAAGAAACGCTGGCCGAACACGAACAGAAGAATCATCGGCAGCATCGCGAGTGTCGCGATCGCCATGAGATACGACCATTGCACCTCGCCGGCGGCCCCGGACGCACTCGCGACGAAGCTCGCCAAGCCGAACTGAATCGGTCGCAGGTCGAGCGAGCTCGTCGCCACAAGCGGCCAGATGAACCCGTTCCAGCCCGCTTCGATGCTGAACAAGGCAATCGTTACGAAGGCGGGCTTGGCCAGCGGAGCCATGATTCGGAAGAAGATCCCGACCTCGGAGACGCCGTCGACGCGAGCTGCGTCCGCCAAGTCGGTGGGAAGCGAGACGAAGAACTGTCGCGCCAGGAACACGTAGATCGGGCTGGTGATGAACGGAACGATCAGGGCGAAGAAGGTGTTGATCCAGCCCGTTCCTCCCTGCCCCAGGATGTCATTTCCACCCGCCAACGGGATCGCGCGGACGACGAGGAAGAGCGGGATGATCAGAATCTGGAAGGGGATCACCAACAGGATGATGAAGTAGTTCAGGATCCGGTCTGCACCACGCACCGGAAGCCGAGCGAGTGCATAGCCGGCCGCCGAAGACAGGATCATCGTGGGAACCGTCTGCCCAACCACCACGATGATGCTGTTGCGGAAGTACGTGACGAACGGTGCCAGGTTGAAGGCATCCGGGTAGTTCTCAGGATGCCAGGTGATGGGCAGCCAAGAGAAGGTGTTCACATCGGCGGGCGCCTTGAACGACGTCAACACCATCCAGATGAACGGCGCCACCATGAAGAGACCGCCAACCCCGAGCAGCACATAGATCAGGACGCGCCCCAGCGTGACGGGGGACTTGCGTCTCGGCGCCGCTGCGATCGTGGCATCCTTCGCCACGATCGCAGGGTTAATCGTTGCGGTCATCATCGGGTTAGTCGCTCTCTCTCTGGGTCCGTCGTGCCAGGTAGATGATCGATGCCAGGACCACGAGCATCACCATGGTTTCTGCGGCGGCCTGACCGAACTCGAAGTTGCCAAATGCGTTCTGGAAGATGTCGTAGGCCAACACACGAGTGGCATTGATCGGACCGCCCTGCGTCGTCACATAGACCAGGTCGAACGCCTGGAAGGAGGTCGCGATCGACGTGACGACCACGAAGAAGTGAACGGGACGGAGGGCCGGCCAAGTGACGTTCCAGAACACCTGCCAAGGGGAGGCCCCATCCAGGCGAGCCGCCTCGAGCAGCTCAGGAGAAACGCCCTGAAGTCCGCCCAGGTACAACACCATCTTGGTTCCGAGCCCCTGCCAGAGACCCACCACAGCCAGCGCGGGAAGCGCGATGTTGGGGTCCGTCAACCAGCCAGACCTCGCGAGACCGAAGAAGCTCAAGATCTGATTGGCAAGCCCAGACTGCGGGTTGTAGACCCACTCCCAGACCGTGGCAACCGCCACCGTAGAGGTCACGACCGGGAGGTAGAACGCCGTCCTGAACAGGGGACGCAACCTCAGCTTCTGGTTGAGCCCCAGTGCGACGAGAAGAGCGATCGCCATACCACCCGGGACAACGACCACCGTGTAGAACAGGGTGTTCAGGACTGCCGGACCGAAGTTGGCATCCGCGAACAGCTTGCGGTAGTTGTCGAAACCGACGAAGTCAGGCACCCCGAGGAGCTTGAAGTCGATGAAGCTCAACACCACCAGAATCACGCCCGGCAGGGCGATGAAGATGGCGGAGTGAAGAAGGGCGGGGGCGAGCAGCACCCAGCCGGCGCGTGCTTTCGCACGTTCCATGCCGCTCGGGCGCCGACGACGCGACGCCCGAGCGGTGGCGGAAGCCACGACTGCGTGTGTTGACATGGTGTTGTCCGAGCTTCCGTGAGAAACGTTGACTACTGGCTGGCTGCCGAGAGGACGGTGTTCAGAGCGTCCTTCGATGAACTCTTCTTCAACAGAGCGGAGTCGATGGCCGGTCCGAACACGGTCCGAAGCTTCAGCCAGTTGGTCGGTCCGCCCTCGAACACCGAGATGTCGAGGTTGTTCAAGAAGAACTTCCCGCCCGGGTTCGAGTCAGCGAACTTCGCTGCCGCGTCGCTGTTGCTCAGCGGCACCTCATTCTGCAGGGTCGCGATCGTCTCGAGCGACGATTCTTGCCGCAGCGCCTTGATGAAGGCGACCGCCGGGCCTTCGAGCTTCGTGCCGGCCCCCACCGACGCGATCGCACCTCCGACGAACATCGCTTTGGACTTGTCCTGAATGGGGGCGAACACCAGATCGTCGCACTTTGCCTGACCGATCTTCGAGCAGTCGGCGTAGCTGTAGGACAGACCCATCCCCGCTTTACCGAGCAGCACGGCATTGACGTTGGAAGGGTCGGCCTGACCATAGGTCGAGGTGTTGCCCTGCAGGCTCGTCATCCAGTCGAGCACCGAGGTGCCCGTCGATGTGGCGAAGTTCGGCGTCGTACCACCGTTCTTGTAAAGCTTCTGGCCCATGGCCCCCAGGAAGCCGACGAACGGCTGCCGGTAGTTGCCGGGGGTCTCACCGAGGGCGAAGCCCTCTTGCGTGATGTTGCCAGAGGCGTCTTTGACGGTGAGCTTCTCCGCGTCCGACTTGATCTCGGCGAGCGTTGTCGGGGGCTTGCTCGGGTCGAGTCCGGCCTTCTCGAAAGCGCTCTTGCTGTAAACAAGCGTCAGTCCGGATGCCGTGAGAGGGATCCCGTAGAGAGCTCCCTGGTACAGCGACGGATCGAGCAGCGTGCTGCCGCCCTTGCCGAGTTCCTTGCTCACCGTCTTGGTGTCGAAACCCAGCTTGTTGAGATTCTGGATCGCGCCGAGTGACGCGAGCGGCGGGATCCACGCGAGGCCGGCCATGACGACGTCGTAGTTCTGACCGGTGATGACCGCAGTGGTCATCTTCTGCGAGAGGTTTCCGAACGTCGCTTGGTCACGCGTGACCTCGACGTTGGGGTACGACTTGTGGAAATCGTCCACAACTGCCTGGAAGCCCTGAGCGCCTGCATCGTTCGCGGTGAACCACGGGTCAATGACCCTGAGAGTGCCGGTCACCTTCGAGTTGCTGCTACCGCTGCTGGCACTGGGCTTGGCGGATCCTCCGCCTGCTGAGCACCCGACGAGCGTGACCGATGCTATCAGCGCCACGATGCCGATGGTGAGGGAATTGCGTTTCATGCCGACCTCCTTGTCTGAGAAAATTCTCGCGCCGCTTGGCCCCTGCGAGATGCCGAAAGATTATTTGTTGCACCGAAAGGGTCAAATCAACTTTTTCGTTCACTGAAAACGCTTACGATATTGACGCCGCAGCTCTCGGCTACGCTCGCCCGAAACGCGAGGCCGGTGAATGAGCAAAGCGGCTCTACAGAGACAAACACTGGGGTTTGATCATGACGGATCCGAAGACAGATGGCACCTCGGTCGCGCGGCGCGCCCTAGACCTATTGAGCGCATTCGACGTACGCTCACGGCGCTTGACGCTGTCCGAGATGGCAGCGAGATGCAACCTGCCGGTCCCGACCGCCTACCGCCTCGTCAAAGTGCTGACCGAGTGGGGCGCCTTGGAGCGTGGCAGTGACCGCCGCTACGAGATCGGACGCCGGGTCTGGGAACTCGGCTTGCTGGCCGACGTCCAGACCGAGATCCGGCAGATTGCCGCGCCATTCCTGCAGGACCTCTTTGTAGCTACTCGCGAGGCGGTCTATCTGGCGGTGCGACAGGGCAAAAGTGCTCTGTACGTCGACCGGCTGACCGGCCGTGTAGCGCCAAAGGTCTATGCCAACGTCGGTTCCCGCCTTCCGCTCCACGCGACCGGGGTCGGCAAGGTACTGCTGGCCCACTCTCCCGAAGATGTGACAGAAGATGTATTGGCGCATCTGCGCCAGTACACGCCGTACACGGGCGTCGATCAGGCAAAGCTTCGACGTGAACTGGCCGTCGTGCGACAGCGAGGTTTCGCTCGCACGATGCAAGAGCTCGACATGTCTACGGCTTCTATCGCGGTTCCCATTTTCGACTCGGACGGCCTTGTCGAGTCGGCACTGGGGTTGGTGACATCCGACCTCCGTAAGGATCTCTCGCGGGTCCTTCCCGCCTTGCACGTTGCCGCACAGGGCATTGGTCGCAGCCTTCCTCCTCGCCACGGCGATCTTTTCACATAGCGAAAAGCCTCGCTCGCGAAGGTGAGTCCCGCCGAATAGTGTCGGGCCGTTACCACACAGACGAGGAGACCCGTGATGAGTTCGACGTGGCCGACGTTGGCCGCCGAGATCGCCGACGTCATCGCGCGCGGAGGCGTCATTCCGGCTCATCCGCTCGCCCTCGACGAGCAGCGTCGTCTAAGTCAGCCGCACCAGCGAGCCCTCACCCGGTATTACCTGGATGCGGGAGCGTCCGGTATCGCCGTCGGCGTGCACACGACCCAATTCGCGATCCGCGAGCACGGGCTCTATCCGGAAGTGCTCGAACTCGCCGCGGAATCAGCGCGAGAATGGAGTGACCGACCGGTCGCCTTGATCGCCGGCGTGACCGGCTTGACGAATCAAGCCCTCGCGGAAGTACGTCTCGCTCGCGAGTTGGGCTACCACGCGGCGCTCGTCAACGTCGCGACGTGGCGCGGGCGGCCAGAAGCCGAGATCCTGGCGCATTGCCGACGCCTCGGCGAAGAACTCCCGATCATCGGCTTCTCACTCCTGCCCGAATGTGGCGGATTCCATCTCTCGTACGAATTCTGGCGCGCCTTCGCTGACATTCCCTCAGTCGTCGCGATCAAGATGGCGCCATTCAACCGCTATCGCACTCTCGAAATCATTCGAGCGGTGGTCGACGCCCGTGCCGAGCACCGCATCACGCTGTACACCGGCAACGACGACCACATCGTGATGGATCTGGTCGCACCGTTCGTCATGCGGCGCGACGGCGACGAGGTGCGCCTCCGGATTCGCGGGGGGCTGCTCGGCCACTGGAGCGTTTGGACCCGCCGAGCAGTCGAGTTGCTCGACCGAATCCAACAGCTCCCGGACGCAAGCAACATCCCCGCCGATCTGCTGGGGATGGATTCCATCGTGACCGAGTGCAACAGCGCCATCTACGACGCGCTCAACGACTTCGTGGGCTGCGTACCCGGTGGGCTCGAGATTCTGCGACGCCAAGGTCTGGTACCTGGCACTTGGTGCTTGAACCCCACCGAGCAGCTGGGCCCCGGGCAGCTGGAGGCGATCGACCGCGTCATCGCGGCCTATCCCGAGATGAATGACAACGACTACGTCGGCTCGCAATTGGAGCGTTGGATGGCGCCCGCTCACGTGACCACAGGGAGAACCGCATGACGACCACGACCCGTTTCCTCGAAGACACCACGGCAGCCGGCCCATCCGTGCTGCACCGCGCGAACTTCCCCGCGTTCTTCACCGATGTCGAGCACCTCGAGGACTTCATGTCGATGCCCACACAGGAGCTGGTCGACGACCTCGCCCACGTGCCCGGCGACATCACGGTGCTCGGCGCCGCGGGCAAGATGGGCGTCACCCTGGCCAGGGTCCTGAAGAGGGCCGCTCCGGAGAAGCGCATCATCGCGGTCTCGCGCTTCACCGACGCCGAATCCCGGGCGAAACTCGAGAAGCACGGAATCGAGACAATCTCGTGTGATCTGCTCGATCGGGACGCCGTCGGCAAGCTTCCCCACGTCGAGAACGTGATCTACATGGCGGGCCTGAAGTTCGACTTCACGGGTCGCGAGGACTTCCTCTGGGCGATGAACACTCTTGCGCCAGCGATCGTCGCCGACGCGTTCGCCAGATCTCGGATCGTCTCGTTGTCGACGATCCACGTCTATCCGTGGAGCGATCCGCTTCGCGGCGGCGTCACCGAGAGCACCCCGCCGCTGGCTCGCCCTGGCGAGTACGCGAACTCGGTAGTGGGCCGGGAGCGGATTTTCGAGTACTTCTCGCGCCTGCACGGGTCGCCCGGTCGCAACGTGCGATTCGTCTACGCCATCGACATGCGGTATGGAGTGCTGCAAGAGATCGCGAGTTGGGTCTTGGAGGGGAAGACGATCCCTCTCGAGACGGGCACGGTGAGCATCATGTGGCAGGGAGATGCGATCAACCAGTTCGCGCGACTGCTTCGATACACCGAGATCCCTGCCTCCCCTCTGAACGTCGGCGGGCCCGAGATGGTGAGCGTCCGCAAGGTGGCCGAGCAGTTCGGTGCCCTGTTTGGGATCGAGCCGGTATTCTCGGGGGCCGAGGGTGAGGCGCTCGCGGTCAACTGCGATCAGGCCGCGGCGTTGCTCGGAAATCCCTACGTGACCGTCGACACGATGGTCAAGTGGGTCGCCGAGTGGGCCCAGAGCGGCAAGCCGACGCTCGGCAAGCCGAGCAAGTTCGAGGTGCGCTCCGGGCGCTTCTGAGAGGCGCAGTCGACGGGCCGTCGAGGCGCTCAGACCAACTCGGGAAGTCCCGCCAAATCGAACTCGGGCGCGCAGCCGAAAGGTGCGTCGACGACAGTCCCGATGGCCACCTCGCCGTGCAAGATGGCAAGTTGGGCCCGGCCATCGGATGACCGCTCGAACAGGTCGGGGTGCGACTCGAGCAGCAATTCGTCGACCCTGGGCGCGATCTGGGCCACCGTGCCGAAGAAGTAGTGCCCGTTGCGCTCGATGTGGGTCAATCCGAGAGCGGACACGACCGCGAAATCCTGCAGCAGGGCGAGAGGCGGCAGGGTCGTCAGATCTTCGGCCGTCAGGATAGTCGTGCGATCACCGAACCGCGCGTTGACGAGACAGGCGTTAGCGACGCCACGGAACACTCCCTTGCAGCCCTTATAGGTGCCACCGGCGTAGCCCAAGTCCATCGCTCGACGTATGGAGTCAGGCTCGCCGTCCGACTCGTCGATAATCAACATCGGCAACTCGGGATGCGAGGTGAACATGTCAGCCAGGGTTGGATCCAGCGCCATCGATCGGTGAAACGGTTGCTCGATCGCGATCAGCGCCTCGGCGAGGAAGGAGCCGATACCGGGTGCGGCGGCGAGCTGCTGCCACCAGAGAACAAAATCCTCGCTCGAGTAGAAGCTCTCGTTGCCATCGACGGTGACCGCGAACGGCCGGCGCGTGGCCTCAATCATCTCCAGAATCTCCGCGAGACGGATGACATCCCGGGCCACGTCGCCCTGCGTCTTGATCTTGAGATGGTCGAGCCCGTACGCCCCTACGGCATCCTCTGCGGTCTCTGGCAGCCCGTCGTCGAGCACTCGCGGAGCGAGAGGCACGGGATCGGCCAGGCCGATGGTGTGGCGAATCGCGAGGGATCGCCTGCCGCGCGCGGGGAGGTAACGAGAGGGCGCCGTGCCCGCCAGCTCAGGGTGAAGGGCACCGAGATCGACACCCAGAGCATCTGCGCGTAACGCGGTGCCGAATGGGATAGCTGTGAGCCGGCACCACGCGTCGATCATGGCGCGCTCCATCAGGCTGGTGCCGAGACCGACGAGCAAAGGAGGAAGCCCAGCGGCCCGGCCCCATTCCTCCTGAAGTGCCTGCAGCCGCATCCACCAGTCGAACGGGGATGCCCCCGCAAGTCCCTCTGCGGCACGCGCTGCGCTCAAGACCACCCTGACCATGTCGGCCAAGTCGTCATCCAGCGAGGAGTCCGGGTCTTTGGTGAACCACTTCGGCGGCAGGTTCTCGGCTGACATCCCTCGACTTGTTCCCGCTCCGCTCGTCAGTTGCAGCGAGACCACCGCGTGTGGCGCGGAGGTGAGCTCGGTGATGCCGTACCGGAACGGGATCCGGGTCGCCACCGGAACGACCCGCACCTCGACATCGGTGACGTGGAACACGAGTAAGAACTCAGGCGAACTGCGACATGTATTGCGCGAACTGCGGGATCACGACTTCTGGCTCCTCGAGCTCTGGCACCCAGAACTTCTCCCACTCGAAACTGACGTAGCCCTCGAAGTTTCCGGCTTCCAGCAGGGCGATGAGTTCTGGAAGCGGCGCGATTCCCTGGCCGGTAAGAACGTAATCCTTGTCTTCGGCGACCATGCCCGCCGCGTCGCGCACGTGCAGATGCTTGATGAGCGACTTGAGCCCGTCATATGAACTCTCGAGCGACTCGCCATGCCGGTAGGTGTGCATGAGGTCCCACAGCACTCCGATGTTCTCGCCCACCCCGTACGAGAACACCTCGAGCAGATCGGCCGACTTGGACAGGGTTCCGTGAGTCTCGATCGCGGCCGTGACGCCGAGGTCGTGGACCACGTCGGCAAGAATCGCAAGCCCCTTCGCAACATCCGGAAAGAAGCTCTGCGGGTTGTCGACGCCCTCCGGCGGCCCGGCGAAGATCCGGATCAGTGGTGCGCCGAGTTCCGAGGCCAATGTGGCGTAGCGCTTCGCATCTGCTAGGTGGCGATCGAAGCCCTCTCCGGACCCGCTCTCGATCAGAACGCTGGTGTCGAGGCACGGAATCGCCAGGCCGGCATCCTCGAACTTGCGTCGGGTTGTCTCGACGGCTCCGGGTGCGAAATCGGGAAGGCTCAGCAGATCGTTGGTTCCTTCGATTGTGCGGAGTTCCACACCGTCGTAGTGATTTTCCTCGGCCAGCTGCACGATCTGATCGACGGTGTAAAACGGTGCGCCCAGGGTGCTGAAGGAGATCTTGACCATCGGTATCGGTTCTTTCTGTTCTCAGTTGTCGATGCTGCTGATGAATGCGTCGAAGTCGACGGCCGCACCGGTGCGTGCGGACTCGTAGATGGCGACCACCGTCGCGAGCGAGAGGAAGGCGTCTTCGACGCCGGCGCGCGGGGTGGACTCACCGCGCAACGCACTCAAGAAGTCGAGGTACTGACGGCGATGCCCGATGATCTCAACGGGGTGACCGCTGTAGGGGACCTCGTTCACCATTCTCGATGCCTGATTGCCGAGCCCGGGGCCATTGAGACCGTAGTCGCCGACCTCTGCCCCACTCGATGCCACGTGATAATACGCGAGGGCATCCGCGTCGATGACAGCTGATCCCCGGTCTCCGTGTACTTCGATCCGCGGCGGGAGGCCGGGATAGGCGGCGGTCGTGTACAGCACGCTCGCCAGCGCCCCGCTCACGAACTCGATGACGGCCGCTGCCGTATCCTCGACTTCGATTCGTTCGTGAGCCAGGCGCCCGGAGCGTGCCAGCACTGACTTCGGACGTCCCATGAACCAGACGAGCAGGTCGATCGAGTGGACGCCCTGGTTCATCAAGGCACCGCCGCCGTCGAGCTTCCAGGTGCCGCGCCATTCCCCGGAGTCGTAGTACTCCTGCGAGCGCCACAAAGAACCGGTCACGACACCAGACGTCATACGCCCGAACTCACCCGCGTCGATGGCGGCCTTGACGACCTCGCTCGATGGCTCGAAACGCTTTTGGCTGATCACAGCCCCGATGAGTTCTGGGTGGGCCCGAGCCGCTTTGACGACCTCCACTGCTGCAGTCGGAGTGACGTCCAGAGGCTTCTCAATCAGCACGTGCTTGCCCGCGTTGATCGCCGAGACTGCGTTGGCCGCGTGGTATCCGGTCGGTGTACAGATCACGACGACATCGACGTCCACGGAACTCAGTGCCGTCGCCAGGTCGGCGAATACTTCCGGGCGAACTCCGGTGCTGTCCGCGACCGCGTCAGCCAGCGCGGCCGAGTTCTTTTCCACCGGGTCGACGATGGCTGTCAGGCTGAACTCGGGGATGGAGTCGATGACGTCGGCGTGTGTTTTGCCGATGAATCCCGCTCCTACCAGCGCGACACGGAACGGGGCTTTCTCGGCCATTGAGATGCGACTCCTCAGGTGATGATTGTGATGCTCGGCACTCGCCGATGCCCTCGACGCTAGTGTGCGGGCTCGCGCCCAGTCGATTGCACTTTTCGGCCACAGAAAACAACAGACGGTAAAGAGGGCCTGGTTCATCACCCCGGGTGGTCGCTGAGTTCTCCCACGAAAGATGTAACTGCGACGCATCGGCATCTGGGGGGCGGATCGTTTGGCCTCGACGAATGAGGGGCCAAGAGCGCTTCGAGTGTCGCAACGACCGCCGACCTCAACCGGTACCGGGACAACCAAGTCCGACCGTGGAAGAAGTTGGCATTCAACCCGGCAGGCATGACTCCGGAACGCGCACTCGCAATCGCCATGAAAGTGCTGGACTGAACCCGGCGCACCGGCCCCTCTGCTGCGCGCCGGGGCCATCCGTCCCGTGGCTGGCGACGGGCCGTCCCCTTGCGCTCCCCAAAGAAGAAGGCCGCTCACGACTGCGGCCGAGAAGCGCAGAAACAATCTCTGACCTCGGCAACTTCTGTAGTGGCGCCTGGGACGAAGGCAACGCCTGACTACCGAGGCGCGCAGGTCCAACCCGAAGTTAGCGCTTTGAGCGGTAACCCTTTGGTTCGATCGCGAGCCAATATTGGGCACACAGCTTGAATGCTGTTCCCTGCGGCGGCTATCCCCGTGAGTCAGCGATCATTCGCAGCTGTTTGCGGAGTTTCTCTGCATAGCGACCACCGAACTGGGCATCGACTTCTGCGTTCGCACGGAGAGTGACGTCAATGACTGTTTGACAGAACTTGGTGCCCAGTTCGGTGAGCGAGACCAGGGTTGCTCGGGCGTCCGCTGGGTCAGGGTGGGTTTGGACGTATCCAAGCGCTCCTACCTCCTGCACCATCGCGCTCATCGCTTGCCTGCTTACTCCGGCCTTGCTGGCAAGTTCGGAGATGTGAGTGCCCCCGATCGTGAGGCCTGCGAATACGGGGACGTGCGCGGGTCGGATGTCCGGATAGCCCGCTTCGATTACTCGGATGAAAACAGTTCGGCTAAATGCTCCGGCCGCAGTCTCCAAGAGTCGGCCGACATCGTCCGCAGTTGCGGCCGCATAGGCAGCCAGTACTTCGTCGCTCATTTGGAAACCACCTTGACAAAGTTAGGCAATTTGATTGACTATGATTGTCAATCACGTTGCATACTATCATTTACCCTGAAGGAGAAATCATGTCTGAAACTCTGACCGTCCCCACCCTCGGCGCAACAATGCCCGACATCGGACTGATTGGTCCGGATGGAAAGCATTCGACGCTCAGTCAGGAGCTGGGGGGCTCGAAGGCTGTGGTCTTCTTCATGAGAGCAAGCAACTGTCCGATCTGCCTGGCTCACGCGAAGACCATCCTGAAAATGCAAGCCGCAGGGGACCTCCGCGGGGCGAAGTTTCTCCTCGTTGCCCCCGGTGACGCCACGGAAGCGGCCACGGCACTAAAGCGGCTTGGATCCTCGAAAGCCGGAGTGTGGGCGTCCGGACGTAACCACGCCGCCGTCGGCCTCGGCACGTTCATGACCATCCAACACAGTGGCACATTCGTGCTGGACGGCGACGGCGGCATCCTCCATGTGAAAACAGCCACGATCCCAGCCGCAAGCTTCTCCCGCTCCGCTGTCCTACAAGCACTCGCCCGCGAGTGAGCCCTCAGGACCTGTTTTCGCACGCGAGCTTGACGGCCCCTGCCTTCGCTCACGCTTCACTGCTAGCGAGGTAGGAAGGTCGGATGCAGTTTCTCCGGCGTTGCCCTCGCCGCACGTTGCTGTACAGACGGGCCGACCGAATCCCGACGATCAGAAGCGGGCCGGCTCCAGCCATCTCTGAGCCGTGGCGCGAGACTGCGCGATCTGGCCCGTCGCCCCAATCATAGACACGCCTCGATCGCTAATCGACCCTGGACGGCCGGGCGGCTGGGAAGGACTGCTGAATGCCGAGAACGGCCGCTCCGCGTGCCCATTCCAGAAATGGGTCTGTCTGTTTTCTTGTGTAACTGGCTCCGGCTAGTTGAGTCCTAGGCGGTCGCCGTAGGTCATTGCGAGTGTGTTCAGGATAGCTTTCCAGCCCGCGATTTCTCCGGTTGGGCTCGCCTGTCTCATCTTGATGCACGCCGGGACATGGTTCGGTCGCAGAGCAGATTTTGCGCTATACAGATTGCTCGGTCGGGTGCCGACTATGCGCTTCGCTTTTCATCAATACGACTTTTGTCCATATTCGCAGCCCCGTCACCATTTCTGGTTGTGATTGCGTTGGTCTGCGCGGCCATCAGCGGGGGCAACGTGGAAGAGGCTGCATGTGCAGGAGCTGCCGCGTCGGTTGTCCTGATTTGTGTTGCTGTGGCTCGACTCCAAATGTTCGGGAAAGGCCTCGCGGTGGACCTTGACCGGGCCGGTTATCGTATCAATCGCCCGCCCCTCATCAGGAATAAGGGGTCCTTCATTCTTTGGCAAAACGAAAATCAACTTACCGCTGAAATCATGGCCAGAGTCGGCCACGGCACTGCTCCGATCAAGAAATAGGGCTGCAAGATCCCGCGGCGAAGAGTGCAGAAACATTGCTTGGTGGGCACTCGACAGGGGTAAGAATTTCCTACCAGCAAGCAAGGATCCAGGTCGCCTCCCGATAGGCGTTTACGGTTCCACCAGCGGCAATTGCCATCTCGATGGTCGAGTGGCATCGAAGAATCGAGACCAAGCGCAGCCTATTTGCGCAGACCAGGCACCGAATGGCGTTCAGCGGATGTCGTGGTCGGGATTCTGGGCGTCGTAGGCGGTCCGTGACTGTCCGATGCTGTCGCGGTGTTCGAGCGACCAATCTGCGAGTTGTTTCACCAGGTGGGTGAGGCTGCTCCCGGTAGCGGTCAGTTCGTAGGTGACCTGTGCGGGGACGGTCGGGTAGACAGTCCGCGTGACCAAGCCGTCGCGTTCCAGGCGGCGAACGGTGAGGGTGAGCATGCGTTGCGAGATTCCGTCGATCGCTCGTTGCAGTTCGCGGAAGCGTCGAACGCCGGAGGCAAGCTCGACGATGACTAGGACTGACCATTTGTCGCCCACGCGGCTGAGCACATCGCGGGGCCTTGGCCCTTGTTCTTGGACACGGTGTCGTTTCGGTTTATGCCGCTTTCGTGAGCGTAGCGGACACGATGGTTTCGTATGCGTCGGGGCTGATGTTGCCGATCGCGGAGTGCCGGCGACGGGTGTTGTAGCGGGTCGCCCAGCGGAACACGGCCCGGTAGGCGGTCGCTTGGTCGGGAAATGTTGGGACACCGTCGAGGAGCTCGCGTTTCAGCGACGCGTTGAACGACTCCGCGAGGGCGTTGTCCGCACTGGAGCCAACCGCGCCCATCGACTGAGTCACACCCATGCCCGTGCAGAGACGCGCGTAGTCCTTCGAGGTATAGACCGACCCATGATCCGAGTGAAAGACCGCACCGCGCAGCGAGCCGCGTTGATGCCAGGCGGCCCTCAACGCGTCTTCGACAAGCTCGGTGCGCATATGGTCAGCCATCGCCCAGCCGGGCAGCTTCCTGGAACACAGGTCGATCACCGTGGCGAGGTAGAGGTTCGTGCCGTCAGCGATGGGCAGGTAGGTGATGTCGCCCACGTAGCGGAGGTTCGGGCTCTCAGCGGTGAAGTCGCGGCCCACCAGATCGGGGAACTTCCTGCCCGACTGGTCCGGGATTGTGGTCTTCACCCGGCGGCGCAACCGAATCCCCGCCAGTCCTTCCTGGCGCATCACGCGCGCCACACGCTTGTGGTTGACCCGTTGCCCGCCGGCCGCGTTCTCGTTCAGGTCGGCAGTGACTCTGGGGACACCGTAAGCGCGATCACCACCCTGGACCGGGTCCTGCACCTGCCGGATCTTTGCGGCTAATGCCGCGTCCGCGGCAGCCCTGCCGGCCCGAGCGGGCGCGGCGACCAGCCACGCGTAGAACGATGACCTAGACACCTCGACACCCTCACACAACCGCTTCACGCCATAGGCGCCCTTGTGATCCTCGACGAACTGGAAGCGGGTCACCAGTTCGTCTCCCCGGCGAAATACTTCGCCGCCTGACGGAGAATGTCTCGCTCCGTTTCGAGCTTGCGGGCCTCAGCGCGAGACGCAGCCAGCTCCGCCTCCAACCGGACAACCCTCCCAGCGTGCGACTCGGATCGCCTCGCAGACCCGAGGAACGCAGTCCCGGGCACCGTTACTTCGGAGCCGAGCCTGCCCACCCATTCCTTCAACGCACCACGGGAAATTCCCAGATCAGCCGCGATGCCCTTCACCGTCGCACCAGGCGTGGACTCGTATAAATCCACCGCCCGCCGACGAAACTCGTCCGTGTAACTCTTCCTAGCCATCTCTTGAATTCTCGCTTCCCCAGCATCGTGCTGGAATCAGCGTGTCCAAGAACCGGGGTTAAGTCCCGCGAATGCCGCAGTCGGGATGGTCTTCATTCCCGCAGGGATCGAGCAAGGCGGTTACTTGGATTAGCCATGAGTGACAGCAAAGTCGCCGACCGCGGCAAATCGAGGGCGAAGCACTTGTGGTGGACCGTACCTTTGGCATTCGTGCTCGGGGTGCCACTTTGGTCAGTGGCTGGACTCACTTGGTGCGGGATAAGTGGATGCACCGGCGGCGGGTTTGGCGTCGATTCGCGCCATGTGAACATCGCTGTGGGTTGCACAATTAGCGCCGGAGTACTCATGTTCGTCGCAATCGCCGCCGTACCGTGGTTTCGCTCAGTCGTTGGGCGGTTGTTTATCGCGTTGGGAATCGGGGCGGCGTACGCGATCCTGGGTGCCGTGATTACCCACTCGCATTAGGCAACGTGATCTTCATCCGTGACGTCGTTCAACCGGCTTCAAGGTCGAAGTCGTGGGCGGACCGTGAGCACCAACCCATTCCCGCTGAGGGTTCCGCTTCTGACACGAGGTCGGCATGCTCGGCGGGTGAAGACTGGGGCAGCGTCGATCGAGTTAGGTTTCTGGCGCGAACTCTTCCGCAATGATTCCCATTGAGGGTGTTGCTCGATAGGCCTCGATGGTCTCGTCAGCGAGGATCTGATCGATCGCATCCTCGGTACCAGCGACATAGACGCTCATCCCATAGATGTCGTTTCCGACCAGCCAAGCCCCGTCAGCTGGGACCCACCACTGTGGGGTGCGAGACCGTGGCGTTTCTTCGACAGATTCGCTGCCATCATCGAGGTCACCGGAGAGAACCAACATCGGTCGGCCCGGGGTGAGCTCAATCGTCACCGCGGGACGAAGATCGTCCTGAAATCCCGCGTATCCTTCCCAAACGAGGAAGAAGCACTCGGCGGGGGTCGTCGTGTGAGCGCGAAGGATCCTGGCCAGGCTACGCGCCGTTTCAGGATCGAGCGACCCTTCATCCGGTCGACCGTTGGATCGATCGTCCGCCACGTCGTACCACTCGGTCGTCGCGTCAACAACGAAGCCTCCGCCTGCGATCGATGCCCACGATGCTCGCGGGGCGACGTCGGATCGTACGGGATTCATCACCCTCACGAATGCCGCACCTTTCAGCGGAAGGTACGCACCAATGGTCCGCTGCTCACCCTGTTGAGCTGCCATCGCTGAAACCACAGGTGGCACGGAAGTGGCCGGGTTCAAAGTCATGCCAGCACTCTACGGTTGGCTCATCGAGAGCACCACCCTCAACCGCCCGGTCATGGTTCCCCTTACGGGCGGCCCTTCCGGCCCAAAAGTGGTCTAAAGAGTGCTCTCACGAGGGCGGGAAACTCCGCCCGGTGGTCGTCCCGCTGGGTTCGAAGCGGCGGTACTGCTTTTGTTTAGAGGTCAAGTTGCTGGGGTGGTTCGACGATCACGCGAAGGCCTGCCGCGCTGTTCGAGGAGGCGGCCAGAGCCTCGAGCCACAGTTTGTTGATCGAGGGATCTCTGCTGCCTAGATAGATGAATTGCAGTGGGATGGCGGGGGAGAGCCATATTGTGGTCCGGCCGCTGCCCGCGCTGGCTCCATGGTCGAAGCAGAATCCGAACGATTCGCCGCGACGCAGTTTGATCATGATCACGATCTGGAGATGGGCGAGGGTTCGGTCGTGGAATTCGATTCCGGGGTTGGCGTTACCGTAAACGAGTTGACCCATCGGAGATCCCTTCGACGTAGTTTCTGCCCGGATTGTGGACCCAGTCGCGGAGAACGCTGACTACCGCGTCGCTTCGTGTTTGCTCGCTCTGTCCGACTTCATCACGGGCCGCGACGGGCGCAAACCGATGACATCCCGCGGCTATCACGGGAGGTGTGTCGGATGAGGCGGTGATTGATGTGCTCATCGAAGCCACCAGGACCGGGCCGCGTCGCACATCACACTGACAGTGTGTGGTCCGAGATGCCAGCGGCGACTGACAGTGCCAGGCACCAACAGCGTTTTCAACCACCCCTCGCGGGTACTGGTGAGTAGTGGCCGTTTGAGGGGAATCATCATTGTTCTTTCTTGACAGAGCACGGATACAGTCCGCCGCCAGGATCTAGAGCAACAACAGAAGGCTACGCCGCCGTAGTTGTGCGTGTGTCGGTGTGCGCGAGCAGCAAGGCAATGGCCAGTTACGCACGGTGACCTGCGCCACCCTGCTGTTCGTGTTCCACTGTGGCTGTCGATCTCGAAATTCTGGCCACGCTCTGCCGTCTCTGACCAACTCATTCGGCCCAAGGGAGTGAGACAGCATCGAAACTCAGGGAGCGATCGAAGAACCGGCCTGATAGCGCGAACGCGGAAAACCGGTTCGCCGCCGCCCAACGGGGATACGTCAGAGGATCCTCAAACATTGTGGAGGGGTCTGTAAGAAATCTTGTGTAATTGGTTCGGCGTGACATCCGCGGCTGGGAGCTGTGGGATGGGAACAATGACGCATGAGCAGAGATATTCAGAAGCATCTTCGCTTTGATCCTGAGACGGGCCGGCCGTTGCCGGCGGAGACCGATTTCGCCGCGTTAGCGGCGGAGCTCGTCGAGTCGGCTAAGGGGCAGGGCATCGAGTTGACTGGGCCGAATGGGCTCCTGACGGGGTTGACCCGGCAGGTGTTGCAGACAGCTCTTGAGGTCGAGATGTCTGACCATCTGGGTTATGACAAGCACGACTTCGACGGCCGCAACGGGCAGAACTCGAGGAACGGGTCGACGCCGAAAACGTTGCGGACCGAGATCGGTGAAGTGACGGTCCAGATTCCGAGGGATCGGCAGGGAACTTTCGAGCCGGCGATCGTGCCGAAATATCAGCGTCGCATCGCGGGCTTCGATGAGGCCGTCGTCTCGCTTTATGCGAAAGGGCTCACGACCGGCGATATCCAGGCCCACCTCTCCGACGTGTATGGGCAAGATATCTCCCGGGAGCTGGTGTCGAAAGTCACCGACCGGGTCGTGGCCGACATGGAGGTGTGGCAGGCAAGGCCCCTGGATCCGGTGTATCCAGTGATCCTCATCGACGCGATCGTGATGAAGGTTCGGGATGGGCAGGTCGGCAACCGACCCGTGTATGTGGCGCTCGGAATCGACCTCGATGGCCACCGCGACGTTCTGGGCATGTGGGTTGGACCGACCGGTGGTGAGGGATCGAAGCAATGGATGAACATGCTCACCGAGCTGAAGAACCGCGGCGTCGCCGATGTCCTGTTCGTCTGTTGTGACGGGCTGAAGGGCCTGCCGGACTCGATCCTCGCGACCTGGCCGATGGCGACCGTTCAAACCTGTGTCGTGCATTTGGTGCGCAACAGCCTGCGGTTCGCGTCCAGGAAGTATTGGAAACCGATCGCGGAGAGGTTGAAGCAGGTCTACCAGGCGCCGACGGTGAAGGCGGCAGAGCAACGCTTCGACGAGTTTGCGAAGGAATGGGAACCCATCTACCCGGCGATGATCGCGATGTGGCGGCGGTCGTGGGGTGAGTTCACCCCGTTTCTCGACTACCCGTTAGAGATCAGGAAGCTCATCTATACGACAAACGGGATCGAGTCGTTGAACGCGAGATTCAGAGCCGCGACCAGGCGTCGCGGCCACTTCCCCAACGAACAATCCGCACTGAAAGTGATGTATCTCGCGATCATCGAACGACGCCACAACCGGGCCAATCCGACAGGCGAGATCAACGGGTGGAAAGCTATTCTTAACACCCTCGCAATGACCTACGGCGACCGCCTAGGACTCAACTAGCCGATGACCAGTTACACAAGAAATCTGACAGACCCTTGTGGAGCGAAAACTGGGCCCGCGCTTTGATCCTTTTCGGTCCTTGCGGGGCAGACCTAATTCATTTGCTGGTGGTGGTGGTGCTGGTGGTGGTGCTGGTGCTGGTGCTGGTGCTGACGTCCAAGGTGCGTGCGATTACCCCGTCTGCGACCTTTGCCAGGGTGAGGTTGTTGTTTCTGGCGTGGGCGCGAATTGCGACGAAGGCATCGTTCATGGTCATTCCGGAGGTGGCGGCGAGAACTCCCTTGGCTTGTTCGATCAGAATCCGAGAATCGAGGGCATGTTGAAGTTGCGCGGTGATGATGCTGGAGCTTTTGATGGTGCGTTCTTGAAGGATGCCGATGGTGGCGACGTCTGCTAACGCTTGAGCTACGGCGATGTCGGCCGGGTTCAGTTCTCCGGTGTGGGTGCTGAATAAGTTCATTGTGCCGATGATCTGACCGCGCAGTCGCAATGGTGTTGCGTGTACGGAGAAGAAGCCTTGTCGAATGGCTTCGGCACTGAATTTGGGCCACTTTCCGGCGTTGTCCTGCATGTCGCCGACGGTGACTGCTGTGCCGGTGTGGAAGCAGTCGAGGCAGGGCCCTTCGCCTGCGGCGAGTTGGAGGACTTCGACAAGTTGCGCTTCTTCGCTGGTGGAGGCGATGAGTTGCAACTCTCCGACGGCGTCGACGAGGAGCAGTCCTCCTGCTTCGGTATCCAGGATGCGTGTGCATTCCTCGACCAGCCAGTGGAGGAGGTCGACCACATCAAAGTCAGTGACGAGGGTATCGGCGAGTTTTACGAACGCAGCACTGAGCTGAGCTTCCCTGCTATTGGCGGTCATCCTGATCGTCTCCTGCTTGGTGAGGGTTTAGAGGGGCAAGTTATCAAATGCGAGAGTGCGGGTAACCACGTCGCGTGCGACTGAGAGGACGGTGCGTCCTTGAGCGAAGGCGTAGGCCTGCAACCGTGAATAGGCGATGGTTGCGGTGGTATCCAGTTGGATCAGGATCATGCCTGTCGCTTGATGCACTTCCCGGCGCAGCGCCGGTACTGCTACCGATTCGGAAACATCGTCGGTGGCGAAAGTCATCGCTCGTTGCACGGCGGTGCTTGCGATTGCGGAGGCAATAGCGAGAGCGGATGATTGATGGTCTTCATCCAATCCACCAGGACTGTCCCGATATAACGTGGCAGCGCCCACAGTGGCTGCTCCCATTCGTATGGGGATGGAGAAGATGGCCCCCACCTTCAGCTGCCCCATCGATGCGGCAAATATCGGCCATCGATCGTGGGACACAGAAGCGATGTCAGGCAGCAGCACAACGGTGCCGGTTGTGCTGGCAACCCATTGGGGTCCTTCACCTAACTCGAACTGGATTTCATCGAGGCGAGCGGCGACCGCATCGCTTGCGCACAACGCCACTTGAGCTCCCGAGGAACTGATCACGGTGACCGAAGCTCCCGAGATGGGGAGGTCGTTGAGGAACGGCTGACACAAATCCAGTCTCGCCGGATTGCGCCCCGCAGTGGGGTTCCCACTTGTGTCAGCCATCATCACCGTCGCGGTGATCCGCTGGCATGGACAGGGGTAGTGAACAGGAAAACATTGAGACCTCTCGCAGTGGAGCTGCCAGGGGCCGGGACAGTCCTGCAACGATATCGCATACGCACCCATCCGTCACAGACACGTCCGCACGAGACGGTTAGGCGAGATGGTTCGGCGAGATGGTTCGGCGAGAGGTCGTAACTTTTATCGGTCTGGGGTCAGAGAACATGCCACCGCGGTATTGATTGACTTCGCTGGTCGTGGGCGGCACACTTACCCCAGTCACTCTTGCCCCCGGTGTCGGTTGATTTCGCAATCGAATCTAGGACTCTATGTTTCACGCACCCGTTTCTCCTACAAATCTTGCCGAAGATTGCCGTATTACCTGCACCTGCACCGGCGCGGGCTCGGGCATGCGGCAACTGTTTGACGAAGCGTTGATTCTCGAACTGGTTTCGCCGCACTCGTGGAGGGTTTGCGATAGTCGTATCCCGGAAGGAACCGCCGGGCGGATGGTGGCGTTCGTGGATGAACGGGCCGGCCAATTCGAAGGGATGCAAATCGCAGACAAGTTTGTGTGGGAAACGTTCGAGACGATGGGTTCCGCCCTCCAACACATTTCAACCTCGCTAGCCGAAATTGACCAGGTGCGGGTCTGTCAGATTTCTTGTGTAACTGGTCATCGGCTAGTTGAGTCCTAGGCGGTCGCCGTAGGTCATTGCGAGGGTGTTAAGAATAGCTTTCCACCCGTTGATCTCGCCTGTCGGATTGGCCCGGTTGTGGCGTCGTTCGATGATCGCGAGATACATCACTTTCAGTGCGGATTGTTCGTTGGGGAAGTGGCCGCGACGCCTGGTCGCGGCTCTGAATCTCGCGTTCAACGACTCGATCCCGTTTGTCGTATAGATGAGCTTCCTGATCTCTAACGGGTAGTCGAGAAACGGGGTGAACTCACCCCACGACCGCCGCCACATCGCGATCATCGCCGGGTAGATGGGTTCCCATTCCTTCGCAAACTCGTCGAAGCGTTGCTCTGCCGCCTTCACCGTCGGCGCCTGGTAGACCTGCTTCAACCTCTCCGCGATCGGTTTCCAATACTTCCTGGACGCGAACCGCAGGCTGTTGCGCACCAAATGCACGACACAAGTTTGAACGGTCGCCATCGGCCAGGTCGCGAGGATCGAGTCCGGCAGGCCCTTCAGCCCGTCACAACAGACGAACAGGACATCGGCGACGCCGCGGTTCTTCAGCTCGGTGAGCATGTTCATCCATTGCTTCGATCCCTCACCACCGGTCGGTCCAACCCACATGCCCAGAACGTCGCGATGGCCATCAAGATCGATTCCGAGCGCCACATACACGGGTCGGTTGCCGACCTGCCCATCCCGAACCTTCATCACGATCGCGTCGATGAGGATCACTGGATACACCGGATCCAGGGGCCTTGCCTGCCACACCTCCATGTCGGCCACGACCCGGTCGGTGACTTTCGACACCAGCTCCCGGGAGATATCTTGCCCATACACGTCGGAGAGGTGGGCCTGGATATCGCCGGTCGTGAGCCCTTTCGCATATAGCGAGACGACGGCCTCATCGAAGCCCGCGATGCGACGCTGATATTTCGGCACGATCGCCGGCTCGAAAGTTCCCTGCCGATCCCTCGGAATCTGGACCGTCACTTCACCGATCTCGGTCCGCAACGTTTTCGGCGTCGACCCGTTCCTCGAGTTCTGCCCGTTGCGGCCGTCGAAGTCGTGCTTGTCATAACCCAGATGGTCAGACATCTCGACCTCAAGAGCTGTCTGCAACACCTGCCGGGTCAACCCCGTCAGGAGCCCATTCGGCCCAGTCAACTCGATGCCCTGCCCCTTAGCCGACTCGACGAGCTCCGCCGCTAACGCGGCGAAATCGGTCTCCGCCGGCAACGGCCGGCCCGTCTCAGGATCAAAGCGAAGATGCTTCTGAATATCTCTGCTCATGCGTCATTGTTCCCATCCCACAGCTCCCAGCCGCGGATGTCACGCCGAACCAATTACACAAGATTTCTTACAGACCCCGGATCGGGACTGCCCCGAGTTCAGTTGACTCGGTGGGTTAGTGGTTTCACGCGGCGTTGAGGGCCATGTTTATTGTCTCAAACTCGATCGGGGTGAGTTTGCCGAGGCGGCGTTGCCGACGCTTGCGATGGTAGGTTCGCTCGATCCAGACCACGATCGCGAGGCGTAGCTCTTCCCTCGTGGCCCATCGTTGCCGGTCGAGGACGTTCTTTTGCAGGAGGGCGAAGAAGGACTCCATCGCGGCGTTGTCGCCGCATGCGCCGACGCGGCCCATCGACCCGGTGATGGCGTTGTTCTTCAACACCCGCACGAAGGCGTTGGAGCGGAATTGAGAGCCGCGGTCGGAGTGCAGAATCGTGCCGGCGATGTCGCGTTGCCCGATTGCGTTGCGGGCCGCAGCGACCGCCAGGGATGCTTTCATTCGGGAGTCGATGGAGTAGCCGACGATCTTGTTCGACCACACGTCCTTGATCGCGCAGAGGTAGATTTTGCCTTCGTCGGTGCGATGCTCGGTGATGTCCGTCAACCACAGCTGGTTAGGGCGTGTCGCGGTGAAGTTCCGCTGGACATGGTCGTCATGCACGGGCGGGCCGGCTTTGCCCCTCAGGCCGCGTTTCTTCGCGAACACGGACCAGAGCCGCTGCTGGGAGCAGAGCCGCCAAACCCGGTTCTCGCCCGCCTTCAGGCCAGCCTGGTTGAGTTCGTCGCTGATGAACCGGTAGCCGAACGCGGGGTCGTCCCGGTGGGCGTCCCACGCCGCGTTGGTCAGGTGAGCGTCGTCCCAATCACGTTGCGAGACGGGGTTTCGGAGCCACTGATAGAAGGCTTGTTTGGAGAAGCGCAATACCCGGCAGGTCACCGTGACGGGGACTCCGTCGACGGCCAGTTCGCGGACCAGCGGGTACATCATTTTGGGTTGACATCCCGGGAGAGGTAGGCGACGGCGCGGCGCATTACCTCGGCTTCCTGCTCCAGCAGCCGGATCCGTTTCCGCGCCTCCCGCAGCTCAGCCGACTCCTTCTCCGTCACGCCAGGCTTCACCCCCTCTTCGACGTCGGCTTTCTTCAGCCAGTACGCCAGACACGACTCCGAAATTCCGAAGTCCTTCGCGATCTGGTTCAGCGGGGCTTCGTGCTTGCGAGCGACCGCGACAACATCGCGGCGGAACTCGGGCGGGTAGGGCTTGGGCATGGTGACATCCTTCCAGCGGAGACGAATCTCCACAGGTCAAGAGTCAACCAAACCGGGGGCAGTCCCGTTGATCGGGTCGTCGCCGGCGTAGGCGTACCGGTTCGCGTTCGCGGGATCGACCGGTGAATCTAACGTGTCTTGTTGGGTCCAGGTTCCGGTCACGGGGTTGTACCAGCGGAGCCCGAACTTGACCAGCCCGGAGCCGGGGTCTTTGATCCCCGCGTGGAATGCGTACGGATTCTGCGGGGCCCCATTGCCGGTCCCACCGGCGGTGACGGAACGAATTTCAGGCGATTCGCTGGCCAGGACCGCCGCGTTTATGTCCGGGACTGATCATCCTTCGTATCCGAAGTGGAGGCGCCTGAATTCATCCGACGTCTAATCCGGCCTAAGAACAAACCTAGTAGACCGGTCACTACAAAGGCGAATGCCCATGTTCCCCATGGGACTTCTCCGATGACGGCAGCGATGGTCAGCCAAACCATGGCCAGCACGGCCACGCCGAGGGCTATGAAACTTACGACGAGTGCCGCTTGAGCTCCTTTTCGTTGTCCCCGTGACATATTCACTCCTCGGAAGCGCCTGGTTCGATCTTCCACGGTTACTGGTTGAGACCAGTGCCGTTACAGCTGTTGATGCCGTCGCCGATCAATAGCACTCCGCCTGCGATCAGGCCGGCACCCAACGTCGCCTCAGCTGGCGTTGCTATAGCAGCTATCCCTGCAGTAAAAATATCCGCGAGTCCGGCGGCCACAAGTCCGCTAACGGCTCCTACTACTGCCGCGGCGCCCACGGAGATCTCACTAGCGCATGAGAGGCCTATTAGGTCTCTGCCAGTTGGATCCAAATTGTTGATGGGGTCGTCTCCGGCGTAGGCGTACCGGTTGGCGTTCGCGGGGTCCAAGGGCGCGTCCAACGTGTCTTGTTGGGTCCAGGTGCCGGTGGTCGGGTTGTACCAACGAAGGCCGAATTTGACCAGGCCGGAGCCGGGGTCTTTGATCCCCGCATGGAATGCGTACGGATTCTGCGGAGCCCCGTTGCCGGTCCCACCTGCGGTGAGGGTTTGCACCCCCCACGGGTCGTATTTGTAGGTGAACGACACGGTGGCGCTGTTGGTCAGAAGTCCGACCGGGTTATCGGTCCCATCAAAGACGAGCATGCAGGCCTGATCGGCGGAGGTCACAATCCCGAGTGGCTGCCCGGTAGTGGGGTCATCGAACACGTACGCCTGGTTCCCGTTGATGCTGTATTGCTCAATCTCCGGTAACCCGTTCGCACCGGTGCGCCCATACACAAGCTTCGTGCTGATTGGCGAGGATCCGCCTCTTGTTTCGGAGAGGACCTGCGATTGGGACGCCCCGGCGTACGTGTAGGTGCTGGTCACCCCGCCGGTGACCGCCTGGGTCATCTGCTCCGCCGCGTTGTAGGTATACGAAGCTGTCGGTGTGGCGGTCAAATTCCCGGCCCCGTCATAGGCGTACCCGCTGTTGGTGATCTGGTTCGCGGCGTTGAAGGTCAGGGACTGGGTGGCCGGGTTTGATCCGGTGACGACCGCTGTTTTCCGGTTCCCGTCCGCGTCGTACGTATACGAGTACGTGTTGTTCGTGGCCCCGCCGGACTGGGTCACCGTGAGGAGTCGTCCGCCGCTGTCGTAGCTGAAAGCGGTCACTTGCCCGGTGAGGTTGTCTTTCTGCCACTGCAACTTCGACCGATCCGTCGAAGTCCCCGTTGCGCAGGTCGGGGCGGGACTAGCCGTGTTGTAGCAGTAGCTCATGTCCAGCACCGGGGTGACGGTGGTGGGTGCTGGCCCGGTGGCTGCGCTCAACCCGGAGATCCGCCCGGAAGTGTCGTAGGTGGTGTGCACATGACCTTGCCAATAGGTGCCGGTCGAATCAGCCTGCAGGTATTGGTCGGTGCGTCGCCCTTGGTCATCGGTTTTGAAAACCAAATGTTGGAAGGACCCGTTGTGCGGGTATTTCATATCGATCAGCACGTTGGACACGTCGTAGGTGTTCGTGATCGTCCCGAGCCCGTCAGTGGTGGTAACCAGGTTCGATGCTTTGTCGTAGGTGTACGTTTCGGTACCGCCGCCGGCCGTGTTCACCGTCGTCAGCAGTCGGCCGAGTTGGTCGTAGGTGTTCGTGATCGTCCCGGCCGCCGACACACCGGTCAAATGCTGCCCGGCAGTGTTGTACGTGTTCGTCACCGTCGCAAGTCCGCTGGAAAACGCGGTGGTTAACTTTCGGTCGATTTTGTCGTACGTGTAGCTGGTGGTGTTCCCGCGCCCGTCGGTGATCGTCGCCAAGCGCCCGAACCCGTCATAGGTGAGCGCCTTCACCCCCAGGCTCGTGCCGGTGGGCGGGGTGACCGACATCAGCTGGAATGTGTACGGGTCATACCCGTATTGGGTGGGGTTCGCCGGGGTTGCTCCGACCGCTGCGTTGTTCGGCGCGGTCGCTGTCGCTACCGTGCCGTTGATGTTGTAGGTCAACGCTGCGGTCGCGGCGAGAGTCGAGTTGGTGGTTGAGTCCACATTGCCGGAGCCGGTGTAGTGATACACCGTCTGATCCCCCGAATCACTGCTGGTCGACGAGGGAAGGTAAGCGCTGCTGCCCGTGTTCGCATACGCGGCCGTTCGAGTGGCACCGCCCGGAGCGGCGGCCGCGGTCAACGATTGGCCGGCGTTCGCACCGAAGGTGTTCGTGGAGGTTCCGGTCGGGGTGGACCCGGCCGGCGGGGTGGTAGCAGTGTTACCGCTGGTCGATGTGGCTGGTGCAAGATTTGTGGGACTGTACGTGGCCGACCGTTCCCGACCCATCTGATCCGTTGCTTTCGACACCAGAAAGCCGGCGCCGATCGTATAGGTAAAGTGCGGACCCGACGCAACGGCAGTCCCGGTGGACGTGTTCGGCCCGGCAACCAAAGTCTGGCCGGCCGACGGGTAGGTCAGACGGGTCGTCGTCGTTCCCGGGGACCCAGTAGTGGTGTTGTGCTGATCGACCTGGGTGATTCGACCGGTCCCGTCATAGGCGAAATCTGTTTCGGCACCGGTGACGGAAATGATCTGGGTCAGATTGCCGGAGGTGTAGGTGAACGCGGTGCTGTTGCCCATCGCATCAACAATGCTGGTCAAATTCGATACCGAATTTTTGATGTACTTCACCGTGCGGGTCAACGCCCCATTCGTCTGCGTGACGGTTTCGGTGAACGTGGCCGCGTTGTAAGCGATCGTCGCCGTGCGCGCAGCAACCGGACCAGCCGAAGACACCACGTTGGTGGGATGCCCGTACGGGTCGAACCCGAATGTGGTGACGTTCCCGTTCCGATCGGTGATCGTTTTACCCAACCCATTCGAATCGAACGCTTCCACGGTTTGCGACACATAAGAGGTGAGGGTGTAGCCGCTCACTGTCCCGCCGGTCAGCTGCGCCGCAAGCGTGGCCTGGAAACCGGCCGGAGAGGTGAACGCCACCGTAGAGCCGGTCACCGGGGTGAAGGACCAGGTGGCCCCATCCGCGGTCACCAACACGATCGCCCCGGAAGTCGAATTCCGGGTTACGGTGCCCGCACCGCCGGCGCTGGCAATCCACTTATTCGCCGCCGGGGTTGAGGTGCTGCCCACTACCTGGGACATCGAGTTGAACACTGCCGTCAACGGGACAGTGGAGGTCACTCCCGGCAACGTCATCGCCCGGGTCGCCACCTCAAGATTCCCAGTCCCCACATCCACCGCCGCCAACACCTGGTCACTGATCGGAAACGACAAACGAGTCGCCGACGGCCGTGCCCCGGTCATCCCCACCACAGTTGGTGCCGGCAACGGAGACGCCGACGCCGCCAACGGAATCGCGCCCACCAGGCCCACCGCTAGTACCAACGAAACCGACGCAGCTAAAATCCCGCGCATGCGAGAGGAAACGTGTGAAACGGTCACCACTGACTCCACATCCGACACCACCGACAAGGTCAACGTCGCCGGCCGGAGCAGTCGGATGAGACGCTGCTGTCGATGTTCGTCACGGGCGAATCCTGCGAGAAAATCGGAGGGCCGGGGGCGGAGAGAGACAGTAGCCACAACATATGGCCTTCTCCCCGGGACTGCAATAGTCCTTCTACCATTGATATTTCATCGGGTTCGGCGTATTCCGCGCGCGAAAAGTACGTCCCTACAATTCTTGGCCGTCTGAAAGATTATTGAAAATTCACCCTGGGTCGACTCCGCGCGTTCACGCGTCAGCGCTCCCGACCCTCTGCTGGCGGATCCCCGCGACCGATCACTGAGCCGGAAAACGGAGTCCCAACTACGCCAACCCAGCTCACAGAATCGGCTTAGCGTGTTATTTATTCCGTTTCGTGAGCTGACCCCTTGTTGCTCGTGGTACCGGCCGTTCCCCCGCTGGTAGCGATGTTGGCTGTGACGCCGGCCGGTACTGACCCCGTCGAGTGCAACTGAGCGACAACCGTCTTCAGATTCGAGGTCGTGAGCCCCCCCGGAAGATGACCGTGGGCATCCGGAATAACGATTAGCGTGTCTGCACTGACCGCGGCGCTTGAGATTGGATAGAACGTTGAGGTCCCAGAGCTTTGAGCGCTCCCTGGATCCACGATCACGTACCCATCTCCGACCGTTGCCCCACCCCCGGGCGTGACCGTCGAGGATGAAGTACCCACAGCGTGCGCGGGCGATGAATGGGCGGAACTGGCATATGCCGGTCCCGCTGCGAACAGAAGAGCAGCTGCCGCAATCGGCGCTACGACCAGCGAGAATCTTGCATGTTTTTGCAATTTGCACCCTCATTCGAAGTAGACCAAATCGGGTTGACGAGAGGTCCTCGCCTTTGGTTGATCCGATCAAAGCACTAATGTGGCATCGAAGATAGAGATTTCTCATGAATTCAAATAAAAACTGTGACTACTCGCGCAGCAGTTATTCCGCCGTCAGCGACGACCAGTGAAGGTGTCCTATGCAAGCGAAAATCTCCACTCCCCTTTTGCGCACGATGGTGACAGTGGGTCTCACCTTTATCGCTTCCTCGATCTTCGGGCTGGTGGATGCCGTCACGGAGCGAGGTTCATTCGGCGCATTTCTCGCATCGGCCGTCCTTTTTCTTATCGCGTCAATTGTCTTGGCATGGGGCATGCCTGGGGAACCGTCAATCGTCGGCCTTTCAACGATTGGTAGAGTCGCGCTCGTCATTCTCGGACTACGGAGTCTTGCCTTCCTTCTCGTGAGCCCGCTTTCATTCGACCTTCACGCGGCGGCGGCGGTCTTCATCCATGTTGGACTCACGATTCTCTTCAGCATCGCGGCCGTCATGTCCGGGATCTTCGTCGTGCGCGGAAGGCAGCTTACGGGGCTAGCTCGGTGGATCTTGCTGGTCGCGGGTGCGATCTATGCGGCACTTGCCGGACTTTCGCTTTTCAGTGTGATTGAAGTCGCGGAATTCCTCGCTGCTGTGCGAGCGGACGTCATTGTTCCGGTTCTCTTTCTGGTCGTTGGAGTTGTCTACCTTGTCCAGAGCACCATGTTTCCGCGTCGGCGATGAAAATCAAATTTCTGAGCGAGGATAGTCGTCATGTATTTCTAGACAAATCCAAATAGCAAGCGCAGACTCGGAACCAACCAAGGAGCGCCCATGAGAGCCAGCGGCTGGATGTTTGGGATAGTGGTACTTGTTACCGTGCCACTCGCGATCGGATTCGCGAACCAGCAGGACTGGGCGACTTATGCATTCATCGCTATGGGGGGTATAGCCGTGATCGCCGCTACAGTGCGCGCCGTCATTCCTAGGCGGCGTTCCCGGACGCAAATAAATGCGGTCACGAGCGTCGGTGACGCATATAACGAGTTATACCTGGCTCAAACCCCAAGGCCCGTTATCTTCGGAAACATTGTCGGCACGGTCGCCGAAGAAGTAGCAGAACCCAAAGATGATGCATTGCGAATCGGGAAAGTTGTCCTGGGAATGTCGCGCGCGGATCACGGATCGACTTACAGCCCTTGATCCGCAGATCTACTCGTTCCGCCATCAACTGCCCTAGGGCGTGTTGATCAAGTCGGTGTCGATCCAGACCAAGATCGCGGCGAGCGTGATACGTGTTTAGTAATCGCCCGCGGTCTTGTCTGATCGCATTGCGCTGCCGCTCCAGTTCTTGAGCCGGTTGAAGCTTCGCTGAACGACGCCGCGGACTACAAACAACGCAACGTCGTCGTGGCCCGAGTAGCAACGGAAAGAAAAACCGCGGTAGGGCCGAGTGTTCGTCGTCATTAATTCTCGACGCAAGATTCCGACGCTCTTCGGGGCTCGGAACATCCGTGATCCGGAATGTTGACCCGATTCGTTGCCATGGTAGGTCCAAGAATTTACTTAACGGACGTTTTCGTTCCATTACTACTCAGACCCCTACTCGGTCGCCACGGCGGTGAGCGCGACCGGGATCAGCGAGACGCTCATCCGGGAAGCCATTCGATCCGGTCATCTGCGTTGCCGGAAGTTGAACACGAAAGTCGTGATTCTCGCCGTGGATCTTCTGTCGTGGCTGGAGTCCCTCCCGGCAAACCGCGTCACCACAAACGAGAAAACCAGCCTGCCTCTGACGTAGTATTCGGGTGAGCTCCGCACAGGTGGACAGAACTGTCTCGATGGTGGACTATTGGATAGTGTCACCACCGACTTCGGTCACAGCCTTAGTCATGGGTGCGGCTCAAGCGCGGTAGAGGAGGACCCCTCTGCCGTTGAATGTATGGGGGATTTTTGTGCACACCGGGGAAGCTTTCAAGACCGAACTACTGTCGGCGATCGATGAAAAGCTCGAGCTCGTAGTAGCAAGAATGGGCCGAGAACATCGTGACATCTCCGAACTCGGTGACGTCGGAGTGCTCGCCGATCGCGTCATAGCCTCAATCCCGCGCGTCTCGTCGTCCAACCTCGAGCTCGGGCCCTTCTATACGACCGCGTCTCTGAACAAGTGGCTCGAGGTCACACGGCAGTACGTGTACGAGCTGTCCCGACAGCGCCGGATTCTTGTCCTCGAAACTTCCGACCGCGTGAAGGTGTACCCGGCATTCCAGTTCGGACTCAGAGGCGCTCTCCTGCCACATTTGCCGGCGGTCCTGAAAATTCTGGACGAGCAGCTCGAACCGACCACGCAGGCTATGTGGCTGATCACTCCGCAAACCGATCTGGACGGCCTCACCCCGGCCCGGTGGCTGCGCGCCGGACGAGACGGAAAAGCGGTCCTCGCCTCTGCACGTCGATACATGGCAAAGTTCGACGGCGATGACGAGGAGTAGGACCATCTCATCTCAGGACCTCGCGCAATTTCCTGCACGTCCGCTTCGCAAAGGGACGCTCGTGTACCGAGCGCACCGGCTCGGTGTCCGTCCGCTGCACGTATATTCGCGCTTGGATGGCATTTACGACCTTCCCGCGCCGTCGACAACGACCTACGCGGCCCTCGACCTGGCGACAGCGATGAACGAGCTGATGGCGCCTGCCGCCGGCACCTCCCGGACCATCACCGCGCGCGAGGCAGAGAAGCTCGTCGTCACCGCCATGAAGATCCGGAGACCGTTCAGGCTCGCGAGTATCAGCCACGCCAAGGCGCGAGCATTCACTCTCGACGGCCATCCCCTCAGCGAAACGGACACGTTGGAGCGCAGGCGCGCCTGGGCTGAGCGGCTATCGGAGTCAGGTTTCGATGGGGTGGTGTTCTCTTCAAGACTGCGAGGTTCGACCCACATCGTCGCGCTGTTCGAAAAGTTCAACGGTTCGGCCACCAAGCCGCCGGCAGTCATCCACGGGGTGCCCACCCCAGGGATTGAGGCCGCCCTCATGTCTGGTTTCAGTGTCGACGCCAAGCATGCCCGATCGCAAATCGATCTGATCTGAGCCTGCAGCGCGACCGTCGATAACCGCCTCACGCGGCCAGTTCACCCGCCGACACCCGAGTTCGACGCCACGCTAGCTGGGGTCCCAGTGACCTTCGATCTCATGCAACACATCAGCCCCCGCGGACACCGCCGCTTCCGCACGAGCGAGAAGCTCCGACAGCCTCACGTCGATCTCGTCGTACGCCGAAGCGAGCTCCGCCGAGGACGCATCCTTGAACCGGCCGGTCGCAGGAGCCAATGAGAAACCGCGCAGAGGGTCCCCCGCCGGCAGCTGACGCGCCTTCATGATCGCCGAAACGGACGTCGAGCTGAGAGGCTTGCCCGAGGCAATCCAACCGCGACGATCGACCGCAACGGTGAGGCAGTCAGCCTCCCGCCAACTGCCGTCGAGTCCGACACCGCAATCGTGCACTTCGTCATCGACACCGAGCGGGTTGAGGAGGCCCTGAACCTCAGAGCGGTGGCCTCTCGAAGCCGCGCCAACGACCCGCAGCCACCTGGTCACAGCGCAGGCCGGACATTCGGCGGGCACATCGCTTCGGGGGACGGGGCGATTGGCGATCCGGATCACAGGGAAGAGCTCGATGTCGTCCGCGATGAGCTCCATGGACTCACGACGAGTCAGACCCAGCACTCCGATCAGAGTGAGCAGCCAGGCGTCCCGGCGCCCGCGCAGTCCGATCGGGAATCTCAGTGTCGGAATTTGAGCGAGCGCGCGCTCGATCGACACCCACTCCTCGCCGGAGCGCACAGTGCTCGACCGGCCAGGGAGCTGCACCGGAAGCTGCACCCGCATGTCCTGGTGGGCGCGGCGTATAGCGCGAAGCCGGCGACGTGCGGTGGAGGGCCGCCCGGGCACGGCCCGCAAGAACGCCTCAACCGTCTCAGCTGTCGCAGGCAGCGGACTGGTCTCCGCAGCCGTGCACCAGTCGGAGAACAGCTCCCAGTCCCTGTCGAGGACGACCGTCGCGCTCACAGGCCGATCCTGGTGACGGCGTTGTGACGGAGCGGGTCGTTCTCACGGGAGTAGATCTCCAAAGTGGTGATGCCCTTGTGAAGGGTCTGCCTCATCACCTCGTGGTGGGTGGCACCGGCGCGGAACGCCTGGGTGACGAAGCCGGCGCGGAGGGAATGTGCACCGTAGATGGGGGCATTCATGCCCGAGGCGGCCACCCGGCGTTGAACGACGATGTTCACGACCCCGCCGGTGATCGCGCGGTCAAGGATGTTGCCGTTCTTCATCACCGGGCGAAACAGGGGCAGGGAGAGATCGAGGGTCGCGAGCTCCGGCAGCGGCCCGCGGCAGACGTGCTTGCTCGTGTCGACGTCGCGGAGCACCCGCATCGTCTCGGCCCGGCCTGTCGCGGTCGCGGCAAGGATCCGGACCCAGCGGACGAACGCGCACGGTGGGCAGGTCGTCGGGTTCGCCCCGTACGGAAGCCCCTTGACGGCTCCCCGGGATTCCTGGTCGGTTTTGGATTGCCGGAGGAGCACGTGCAGGCCGTCCTCGGGATGCAGCCGCACGTCTTGGAGGGTCAGCGCCGCGAGCTCGGAGCGGCGGTACGCCCCGGCAAACCCGAAGAGCATGATGGTCGCGTCACGCTGTCCGATAACCCCGGCCGGCCAGGAATGCAGATCGATCTCTCCGAGGACTCGTTTCAGGTCGGCAAGGAGCAGGGGTGCCTTGCGTGCCTCGGGCCGGGCGCGCTCGCGCCGGATGCCGGCCATGGTGAAGACGACCTCGGGATCTGCGCCAGGCTTCGGGAACCCCTTCAAGAAATGGGCCTTGTTGATCGAACCGACCCACCGCCCGAGCGTTCCCGGGGCGTAGAAGTAGTCCCCGTGCTCGTCGACCAGATTTGCGGCGTATGTGAGATACGCAGCGAGGGTTATCGGTTCCGCGGGAAGATCGGAGACGCCACGATTCCGGCACCATTCACCGAAGGCGAGCAGGTCAGTCTCGTTGCCGCGACGGGTGTTCTCTGACATGGCTGCGCGCTGGAACGCTCGGATCGCTTCCATCTCAGCTGGAGGCGTGACGAGCGACTGGTCGGTTCCGAAGACGTCGAGCGCCGCAGAACGCGGTCGGGAGCCCCGTCCGTGCCGCCTGGAACCATCGGGAGCGCTGAAATCGGCCACGTGAACTCACAATCGTCGGTCGCCACACGATTCTGCTCAAAACATGGGGCTACCACCCATTGTTATGATTCCGTCCAGAATCGTCAACAAAAATCTAGGGGTGTAAGCGACAGGGTACTTCCGTTCATTCGAACATTCCGGGGTTCGCCGCGGTGTTTCTTGCCCGCGGGCGGCAGCCTCAACACCGGATTTCCGCCATGGTTCGGCAACTCCGATCCCCGCGTCACCCGATAAGAGCAGGAATCGACGATGCTGTCTCGCCCACCGCTGGTATCCGCCGGCATATCCAGTCCTGGCCGCGCGTGCGGGAGCCGCGGTAGTGCCTCCCGCCCTGGAATGGCGCGCTGCAAGCGTGAGCAACACTGCCGCCAACGCGCCAGTCACCGTACCCACGGGCTGTCAGCCGACACTGAGGCCAGCTGCGGCTAGCTAAATCTCCGCCGGCGGGATGGTGCCCGCCTCTGGCGTCAACCAGCGCACTTCCTCATCGACGCGTTCAGGGAACAGGATGCCGGCCAGATCCCCGGCAGCCGTAGAACTGAGCCGATGGGAGTGCATTTCGAACCAGTCCCGGGCACCGTTCAGCATCTTCGCGAACTGCGCCACCTCCGCCCGGTACAGCAACTCCTCGCTCGCACACTCGGGAGCAACATCGATCTGGTGCCCGGGGCGTTCTCGTACCGCCCACCGCATCGCCGCGACAACGGTGGGAAACGATTCGTCGGCGGGAAGCACAGATCGGGGTCTCCGATCGTGGCCCGCGTTCACAACCGCGTACCCGCCCTCAAATGGATGGACGCGTACGACGGTTACGTGCTCGTCCTCGATCATCGGCCCTCCGCGGTGCTTCCAGAGAGTCTATTGACGAGGACCAGCGGGGGTAGGTCAGCCAGATTCGAAGCTTCGTCGCTGGAACACCGGGCCATGCTGAAGGAATTGCAGCTGAGTCCCCGATAGAGAAATCGACATCTCACCCATCCAGGCATGCTCAGATCGGGCCACTCGAGCGCGCCTGCTCCACGTCGCGTGACGCAATTGCAACTTGTCAGTTTGGACCGGAACCGTGTTGTCATTCCGGACGCTCTCCGACCGTCACCAAAAGAACGAGACCGGCGTCGGATCCGCGTCACCAGAGATACGAAATTCACTCTCAGTTGCCCGTCACCAAATGCACGAACTGGACCCGATTCGGTTGTCTTGGTCTGTCACCGGATGTACGAACTAGCGTCGCGAATGAGGTCCGATTGCCACTTTCTGGGCCCTCCTGTGGATAACAGCCCGTTCCGTCACCGAAGGTACGAACGCCAACTGTGCTCTGGTCGTATCTTTGGTGACGCGGAATCGTTCATTTGGTGACAGTGGTTCGTTCTTCTGGTGACACGACTGCCGCCGTCGGTGGCCCAACTCCCCCGCGGCTATTGGGATCTGGCAGGCTCTGCCTCACTCCCCCTCTAATGGGTCCTCTACTAGATACCTCTATCAACCCTGGCTTTTAAGGTGACCACGGAAGCGTGTGACAGCTGCCGTTGAGCAAATTGTGAGGCCACCGAGGCCGGGAAGGAGAATTCCACCAAGAACCACCCGAAGCACCGGAAGATGCGGGCAGAACAGGCCTCAGGAGCCCGACCAGGCCGTTTTTACGCCTTCTGCGCCGCGCAACACGCACTGGCCCTTCTCCGGGCACTGTGGCGTGCGTGGGCATCACAAGTCTCTGGGCCTAGCTCCTGCTCATTCGTCCAGCTCACCAGGGCCAGCACTTCGTAGATCTAGTGACGCCCTGAGCTCGTACATCTGGTGACGCGTCGAGTGGGGTTTCTCGGCGCGATCTCGTTCTTTTGGTGACGCCCAGCTGAATCAGGGGCCGCAATGACGCAATTTTGGGCTGGCTTCTCGTACATCCGGTGACGGACCTGACCAAGTTTCTTCGGGATCGGGTGCCGCGCAGGAGCAAAATCGCCTTGATTCGGCGCAATTTTCTCGGTAGGTGTTGGAGCGGCGACCAGGGGCGGTTCGTAAACTCGCTGACGCGGGGACGTCGTACATTCGGTGACGCTCGGCCTCGTCACCACTCCCCCACCGAGGTTACGACTCGATGGCCAGCGGAGCTTCGGGGAACTTGTCACCGGAGAATTGCATCTTCGATCGCTTCGCGGAGCGAACCTTCGGAATCGGAGTTGGCGATGGCTTGAGGATCAGCACGCCCTTGCCCGTATCCACGTTCAGTCCCGGGTAAACCTTCTGAACAGCCGCGATGGCTTCGAGGAACGCAGCCTTGAATTGCCGGGGCTGTTTGAACTGCGCTCCAAACTGCTCCTCGAGAGCTGCCCAGCTGATGTGGACGTCTTCCCGGATCCAGGACATGCGGTGCGCGAGCCAGAGGTACACGTCCGCTTTGAGGGGGCTGGGGGTGAGCTGCCGGAGGACATTGAGATCCAGCGGGATAGGCCGGGCCAAGATCTCTCGGGAGAAAGCCTCGGAGAGGACTACTTCGTTCTGCCACGGCGCGCGGTGGACGATGTCGCCCTCGTTGCGCGGTGCGCTGTCCCACAGGCTCATCTCAGAAGCGAACTGGAAGTAGACCGTCTTCAGCCCCTCGCCGGCGTTGTTGGACGCCCGCCCCTCGAAAGTGATTGAAGATCCGAAGAACCGCTGCATGTGGTCGCGCAGTCGGGTTGCGTTCGGACCGGTGTGCTGCATTCCGAGGCTTCGCATGAAAGCCGACACGGAGCCACCGAGCTCGACTGTGCGCCCACCGGATTTCATCACCTCAGTGGTGAGGAAGGCCACCAAAAGCCGCGGGGTGATCCCGTAGGGATATTTGCGCTCAAACAGTCCGGTCGTGGTGTTCTTCACCGTTCGCGGGGTCACCTGAAGCGTTACCTCGCCGTTTCGTCGGATCCAGACCTCCTGGTCCTTCGGGTCCTTGTACGGAAGTGACACCTGCGAGAACAGCGCCGGGGAGTATCCAACATCAGCGGTGTAGTCGGGGCTCTGCTGTATGGATGAAAAACGCAGCAGTTCGAGATCACGCTTGCTGGCGATCTCGAATTTGTCGGACCGCTTCGGCTCGCCGGCCTGGCTCATCTGAAACAAGGGCAGATCGCTCATCGTGTCACCTTCGCGTCGAGGCTGGCGTTCGAGTCGGAGCGAACACTCCCCCACTTCTCCTCGATCGCCATCTCGACCGCTTCACGCAGCGTGATGCCGTGTGCCACAACTACGTCGTCAAGAAGCTCCCGAGTAACCAGCGATACGCGAGTGTTCATCTGAACCGATATTTCCCGAGGACGTCGACGCTTTCCCGATATGTCGATGACTGTCAACTGGGCCTCCTCGAGAACGTGCTAGCTATCACCAAATCATCGCTGGTCTGTGTGCCACGAGCCCTCGCCTCGGTTGGCGTGTCGAAAGATCGACTCAGACGAAAGGGCGACCTCGGGGGAGGTAGCCCTCTCCCCCGGCGAAGGGCAGGCCACCGTTGTAGGTTTCTTCGAACCGCTCGCACTCTCTGATGACCATTGCGGTCATGAATTCTCGATATGTCTCAGCTCCCTCGGACTTGCCGACGGCGCGATATACAGCGCGGAGTCGGTTGTGAAGGTGCCGCGGCACTTCGAAGTTGACCCGCGGGATTTTGTTGCTCCGGGGGGCGTGCGCGAGATCCGTCGGCTCGACAGCTCCACTCCCCCGCTGCCGCCTGGTAGAAACAGGCGCTGAGCTCGGGATCGGCTCGCGTTCCTGCTGCAGCGACGTGGGCCGAATGTCGGCCTCGACAACAGGACTGGCCTGGGCTGAGACGGGGATTTCACTGGGCGCGGAGTTCACTTGTTGAATTGAGGTTCCAGACGGGGCCTGCGACCGAGCGGCCAACCGAGAATCCCGGTCCAGGATTGAGGCCGGTGCGGTCTTTGCTGCCGGCCTTCTGGGCGGCGGGCCGCCCACGTTTCGATTTGGCTCGCTCTCAGACATTGGATTCCTCTGCCGCTTTTGCCTCGGCCGCTTCCAGTTTTGCGATCAGTTCCGTCGTGATCGCCTGCATGGAGTCTGCGATTGAACCCACAGATGCTGGGCCGGCGGGCTCCGCCTGCTTGCCCGCCCTCCATCGCTCGTACCATTTCGGACCGTTCCGCACCTTGATGTCGAGTTCATGAGCAAGTAGGCCGGTCTCGCTCATCTTGTCGGCCGTTGCGGTGGCGTGGAAGGCGTAACTGTCGAAGATCACTCGATCCGCTACAGCCCGACCGAGTGCCTGGGAAGCCCGCTCCTTGAAGTCAGCCAGCAGCTTCACCGCACCCTTGGACAGCCCGAATGCAATGACCCCCAAGAGGTCGACGTCTGGATTCAGATCGATGAGCTTGTCCAGCCGTCTCGCTGTCAGAACTATGCCCTTCACGCTCCTGGCATCGGTCTTCGAGGGGATCAAAATGTATCTCGTCGCGGTCACAGCGAGGGACTGAATTACGTCGTTGCCGGGAGGACTGTCGATCAGCACGATGTCGTACTCCCCCGCGATCTTCGCCAGCTGGTTCGCCAAAGGAACTCTTGATTCCGTCACCTGTCCGAGATATTTCATGTGCGCGAGTTCAGCGGATGCTTCTTCTAGTGCTGTGCCGCCGACGAGCAAATCTAGGTTGGGACGGACGTTCTTGAGCGGCACTGGAGTTGCGTCGGGCTGTAAGAGAATCCTGGCAAGCCCCTCCCCGTCGTCGTCGTCATCCGTGCCGGTGATGCCTAGATCGTCAGAGATGTTCCCCTGCGGATCGAGATCGACGAGAAGCACCTTCCATGAGGACGATGCGAGCAGTCCGCCGATGTTGGCGGTCAGCATCGATTTCCCCACTCCCCCTTTGTTGTTGATGAGGGTGATCACCCGCTGAAGTTCAGATCGGTCAATAACGCTGGCCACATCGACCTTTCGCTGCCGTTGGAGGCCGACTGTCGGCGTCCTGATTTAGTCGGGCTAACCGCCCGACTCCCCAGCAATTGTATTTTGCGGTTGATCAATTTGTGCTTATTGATCCTTGCGCGTCTTCTGCTCGATTGGCTTTTGTGCAATATGAACTTAGCGGCCCCTGATCAATTGCGTGATTTGATCTTTGCGACAGCGTCGTGACGGCGCTAATTGCACCAAATGAACTTAGCGTGGGCGGTTGCGCTAAGCACAATTGGTGCAATTTGTTCCTTGCGTGGCATCAATAGTTCAATTTGAACAATACGACCAATTGCATCAAATTGAACTTAGCGTGAATCGTCGCGTGATGGACGAACGAGGCCTCACGAGGGTAAGTGGCCCATATCGGGGGTATCGACGCTCCACGGGGCGCACGGCGCCGATCAGAGGGGTGTGGGGAAGGAGGGTGAATGTCGGATGCTGTGCTGTCTAGGCTCAGAAACCCTGCTCCACCAGGCGGACGAAATCCTCCTGAGTCGAGTTGTCATCGTCCCAGTGCTCCCCAGAACCTGCTCGGACGACTCGTCCGTCCCGATCTAAGGTCAAGCGAACGGTACTCGCATCGACAAAAGCAGAGTCAGGGAGGTTGTAGATCAGGTCGATATCGTCTTCGTCATTCACGCTGATGTTCGGTCGGACCGGCATCTCGCCAAAGAGACGTACGATCGCGAGGCGTTGGGCTGCATTCAGATCCTCGGCACTTCCCATGAGGTAGTCGTTGACATGGCCGGTGACTGCTTTTTCCGACAGGGTCACCTGGGGGCGCGATTGCTCCTTGTCAGAAAACCTTCCCGAGATTGACCGCGGGTGGTTGGTGGCGTCGAAGACGTTGTCCATGAGTTGTGCCTTTCAGGGGAGCGAGGGCACCCCAGGTTTCGAAAACGTTGCTTGCCGATATACGTGTGTGGCGGGCATAGAACTGCCGGGGCTACCTCGTCGGAGGCCCCGGCAGCGAAGCAGTCTGCTTCTCGAATTGAATGGTTAGAGGTGGTCGCCGAGTGATCCGTCGGCCGAGCTCTCGTTGAGGTCGGCGAAGAGCTGAGCACGGAGGCCAGCGATCGGCTGCCAGCGCGGGCCGAAGTCGTCGGAGTGGTTGTCGAACTGCCCGACGATACGGCCAGCGTCATCGAAGACGAGGAGCGAGCCGAAAGGCGCCTCGTCCTGGTTCTTGTGCTGGACATCGGCGACGATGAATTCCCCGTCGCGGTAGACCTTGGTGTCCACCCAGTCGCCGTTGACGTTGGTCTGGCGGAGTCCATTGTCCAGGACCCAAGCGTCGTTGACGGCCTGGGTTGCGTTGCGCACAAGCGCCTGGTGGGTGGGGGAGAGGTCCTCGGTCTCCGCGGCGGAGAGCTCGGAAGCAACCCCAATCCGGTCGTAGAAGAACGTCGGGTCGTAGGCCGGCAGCTCGGGGAACGCGAGTCCAACCTCGGGGGCTCCATAGGTCTTTTCAGTGAACGTTCCGTCGTTGAGGCGGGCGTAGTCGGTGTCGTTGTTGATGGTCATGAAAAGTATGTGTGCGGCTACTATTCAGGCGTCCCAACGACGATGATGATTCCCTTGCCGTCAGATGTTGCCGCTGATGCGTAGGCGAGAGCCTCGTGCCCGAAAAGGATAGGCGCGGTCGGCGATGTGCCGAAACCGTCGACGGCGCGACCGATAAGGTCGCGTCCCTCGACGCCGTAGCCACCGATAATCACCGCGGCGTCTCGGCCGCACACAGTTTCCGCGTGAGTACCGGACAGACCGTTCGAAGCAGCAAGCGTCGTCTTCGCCCACTCGAGAAAACATGCATCGAGGTGCACGGCCACAGCAGCAGGCTCTGAGGGCAGCACGGTCGATCCGAGGTACTGGACATCGAAACCGAAGTCGCGGCTGAGGCCGTTTGACGTGTCAACTATCGGAGAGCCACCGACCTCGGCCAGTGGGAGGCTTGCGTCATTCTCAATACTCACCGATGCGTGTCCCGGCTCAGGGCTCCCGCTCGCTTTTGCGTCGGCGCGCAGGCGTGCGATCTCGACGGAGTCGAGCTTCACATGGGAAATGCCGGTGGATGCGGGGGAGGGGCTGACCGAGGAGGACGAGAGTGCCCAGCATCCGATACCCGTTGCGGCAGCCAGAACGACTGCCGCAACGATGATGATGCGATTCGTGCGACGCCTCACGCCGGGGCCCGGCGCAGCACGTCGGCGCCCGCTCAACCCCAGACCCGGTTCACGTTGTAGTGGACGTCAGCGCCTTTGACGCTGACAGGTGAGGTCACCCAGAGTGTGTCGCACTTGTACACCGGTCGCGAGTGGAGATAGTGGGCCACCTGGGTGCCGTCACCGATCTGCCAGCCGTCCTGCTTCCCGAAGTACCCCTTGTCGTTGCCGGGGCCGGGGATCGAGAGGTTCTCGGTGTGATAGTAGGACCATCCCAGCTTGGAGCCGGCGGGGCAGTAGGTGATGAAGTCCATCTGGTACGACTCGTTGAACCCGCCGCCGTTGATAGCCAGCCCGGCCGGGTAGGTCTTGTTGCAGGTAGTCGGCTGGATGTTCCAGCAGGTGGCGAAACCTTCGGTGTCGCCGCGGACGAAGTCACGGAAGTCAAAACCGTCGTACACGGGTGCGGCGGGTGAGTTCATACGCGTGTAGAAAGTGGCGCTCTGAGCTGTCGAAACCTTGCTCTGCGAGCCGGTGACGGGTGAGACACACTTGGTATCGACTCGCTCCTGGTAGGGATAGCCCTCGAGAGCGTAAGTCGGGTTCCAGACGGCGTTCGTCTTCGTTCCAAATGCGCCGATCGTGTAGTTGCCGGTGGAGACCGCTCCGGTCGTTCCGTTCCAGATCTTGTTCTGGATCTCACGCGAGCTCGAAACGGTTCCGGCCGGGCAGGCTCCCGCGTAGCCCCAGCTGATGGACCCATCCGTGATCTTGGCGCCAGATCCGGTCCCCGTGTAGGTGATCGCGGAAGCCATCGGAGCGGCAGGCCAGGCGTTCGAAACTCCGCCGTAAGCGGGATTGCCATCCAGGCCGTTCACCGTCGGGGTCACCTTGTAGTTGGTGGCGAAACCGTACGTGGTGCCGAGAGGGAATGTGACAGTCTTCGCGAGAGCCGTGGTGGAGCCCTCGTCGCCCGACGCGGTCGGCTTGACCGGCGCCGCAGTCCAAGTAACACCGAAAGTGGTCGGGAGGCTCGACACGGGAGTCCAGCTGAGGTCATGCTTCTCAGCAGTTGTTCCGTTCGCGACGGTCAGTGAAGTCGCGGGCACCGTCTGGGTGTAGAGCGCGCTCGCCTCGTCCGGCTTGTTCGCCAGGTCGCACTTGACTGAAACCTGAGCCTCGCCTTCGGATCCGTTGCGGACTCGGGGCATGTTGAAGACGGTCGGGTTGCCGTTCATGACGCGGCTGAAGGTCGCGCTTTCCGGAGACTGTCCGGCAGGAGATGATGGCGCCCATGTGATGGTGACGAGCGACGGCATGTCCTGGCAGATGCCGCCCAGGAAGGAGACGGTCGCGCCTTCGCGGACTCCTCCGTAGATGTCGCCAGCGGTAGCGGACCGAGTGACCCAGACCTGGCCGATTGCGCTGGGCGCGACGATCGGCTCGGCAGGCGGGACATACTTCGATCCCGGCTGAGCTTCGGCGAAGTTGACGACCGAGGTGAGTCCCACCATCTTGGCGTTGCGTGCGTAAGTAGTGAGGCCCTTCGCGTCAGCGCCGAGCTTCATTTCTACGCGCTGCGGGCGGACATCGGCCCAGTCCTGTGCGGGAACTCCCGCCGGCGCAACAGCGGCGGCAAGCGTGGCGTTGCCCGCGGAGTCGAAGGTGATCGAGCGACCGCCCACATTTTCAAACGTGAAGATGCTCGGAGTTACGTTGGCGAGGAGAGCGTCGCGTCCCACCGGGCTCGGGGCAGGGATCGGCGTGCTGTCGTCGCACTTTCCGGCAGAGCTGGCCTTGTCGTTGACCAGGGTGAGGACTCCGTTCACCTGCACATCGCGCCATGTGACTATGTCGCAGGACTCGACGCCCGACGGTGAGGTCCTTGTCGTCATCAGCACAGCGGTATCGGTACCGAGACCCTTGACGATGTCCGCCTTGCCCACCGCAGCGGTGAAGCGAAGGCTCGACGCCTGAAAAGATGCCGAAGTCTGCGTGGACGTGGTCGTCGAGAGGAAGATGAACAGCATGACGCCGATGGCGCTGACAAGCCCGGTGAGCACGATGATGCGAACGATCATCGAGACCATGAGGTCAGGGATCGACACCGAGATGCCGCCGGTCCTGTTCTGCAGAACCTGAGCTCGGGTACGGAGCGGGTGCTTCATTACTACTTCCATCCGGTCGGGGCGGAGCCGTCGGGGAACGGCATTTTCAGTGCAGTGTTCGGTGTGGTTCCGAAGTCAACCGGCCAGAGACCAGAGTCGCTGTGGCCAAAAGACCAAAGCCCACCGCGTGAGTCCATGGCCGCCGTAGCGACCGCGTCGACACTCAGGCCGATGAAGGTGACACCAGGAACCGCCAGCTTCGGCACGCGGGAGACGGTGGTAGTTCCGTCTCCGTACTGGCCGCCGGCGTTGGCACCCCATGCGTAGAGGTTCCCGGCCGTGCTGATCGCGTAGCTGGTGTTCGCGTCGGCGGCCGTGGTGCTGAACGTGTCGGTGGTGGTCGCGAGCACCGGGCTGGTGCGGGGCAGGTTGGTTCCGTCTCCGGCGGCGCCCGCCAGTCCCCATGCCCACAGTTTTCCGGCCATGTCGACAGCCGCGGTGCGACGGCCGCTCGTTTGGATGCTTGCAAATTTGGTGACGCCGACTTGAGTGGGGGTCGCCACATCGACAGTCGTTCCGAGGCCGAGCTGTCCGGCGGCGTTCGCGCCCCAGGCCCAGAGGCTCCCGGCCGTATCAATCGCGAACGTGGAACCTGCTTGAGTGGTTACGGAGAAGAACGTCTGGCCCGGGGCGACCTGCTCAGCATCGCGGATAGAGGCCGCGGCCGAGCCGGTGCCCAGGCGACCGTTGGCGTTCTGCCCCCAGGCCCACAGGCGGCCCTGGCTGTCGATAGCGAAGGTGGAGTTCGAGCCGGTGGCAACCGTCTGGATCGGGTAGTTGATCCCGCCACGGACCGGGACACCGGACCCGGCAGCAAGGCCGAGCTTGTTGCTCGTGTTGGCGCCCCACACCCACAGTGCGCCCTTCGAGTCCACCGCGAAGCTCGAGGTGGCGTCGGTGACTACCTTCCGGTATTTGACCGCAGGAGTCAGCGGGACGGGCGAAGCGCTGTCCGTTGTCGTTCCATCGCCGAGCTGCCCACTTGCGTTCGCGCCCCAGCCCCAGAGGTGCCCACTCGAGTCGATGGCGAGACGGCTTGCCGCAGTGATCCAGTTCGTGGCATCTTTCGATTGGCCGGCTTGTTCTTTCAGCGTGAGGGGACGGATGGAACCCGCGGTGAATCCCCAGAGTGTGTAGGTGTCCGCGAGCTCGTTCGGCGCGAGCGCCCAGACGGGATAGCCCGCTGCGTCGAAACCTGTCACGTGGGTTACAACCGTCGGCGAGACTCGGACCGTTCGGTCGATAGCGAAGCGACCCGATTCGCTGGCTGCGTGAACGACCAACGTCTTGCTCTTGTCGGGATTGACCCCCAGGCTCGTGATCGTCGTTCCCAGACCGGTGCGCGCATCCCACTCGAATGCGAGAGACGGGGTGACAGAGTCGGAGGTCAGTGAAGTGTTCAGCTGTCCAGCGAACTCGTTCGCGCGCGACTCCACCGCGGCGGTGAGGTTCTTGGTCTGGGCGACGAGCGTCGATTGCGCGGAGAAGTTCACGACCGTGACACCGACGGCGAACATGACAATGATGGCGAGGACGCTGAGCCCGAGGACTTCAGCGAAGCCGCGCTTGGAGGCGAGGACTGCCTTGTAGCTGAACTTGGTCATGAGCCCGCCTTGTAGATCATCACGCGGCGGACATCGACGGAGCGGTCTGGGCTGGACATCGTTACGGGCCCGCCTGGTGTGACCTTGATGGTGCCGAAGTAGCTGTCGAGGACGGTCTGCACCGGGAGGATGCCGAGGTCTTTGCCGTCCTGGACGATGTGGATCTCGCCCGGAGCTCCGATCGATGCGGCGTTGACGTAGAAGCGGTACAGCGATGGCGCAGTTGGTGCGGGCATCGTTGCGATGTTCGTGCGCGGCTGGACCGGTGTTGCCAGGTTCGCAACCGAGAGACCCGGAGCGAGAGGAGGCATGATCGAACGAAGGTCGTTCGCGTGGAAAGCAGATGCGTAAACGCAGTCGTCGGAGTGGACCGTCGCGATGTCATTGCAGACCGAAGTTCGGGTGGTGTTACCGGAGCGAGCCATGGAGGCGAAATACTCGACGCCGACGGCGCTCGGCACCGCCCAGAGGTACGAACTCATCTCGACGCCGGAGGGCAGGGTCACCTTCTCATCGATCGCGGTGCTCTGCGCCGTGTCCCAGTTCTTCACCAGAGACGGCTTGCCCGTCAGGATGTTCAGTTCCTGCGTGCGCTCGGCATTGCTTGACGATGAGCCGATCGCGCCGGAAGAGCTGACCGCACCAGCGGCGATGATGCCGATGATGGCGACGCTGAGGATCGTGGAGATGATCGCCTCGGTGGTCGAACCGGTTTCGTCACGGAGGACCGCCGTTCGACCCTTGATCGCGCGCGCGAAAGCGGAGCGGCGTGAGCCAGTTCCGTTCTCGCTGTGCAGCTTCATGAGGGGTTCCTTCGGGTTTGTGCCGGGGGATGAGGACGGTCCCCAACCCCCGGCACGGTTACTACGTGTGCGGCCAGAGTTACTTGAGGTCGCTGGAGGCCGCGATCTGCGGCTCGGTCGGGCAGGTCATGCCGGCGCCGGTGTCCGGGTTTGCGGTCGGCAGGGTGTCCTGAACCGTGGTCGTCTTCGAGAAGACCCAGTAGTAGTGACCGGCAGCGGAGAGAACGCCGGCGCAGTAGAGGTCGCCCTGAGCGACGATCTTGATCTTCTTGTCGCTCTTGAGGATTGAGCCCTTCGCGACGAGCTCAGCACCGGAACCGTAGGTGGGAGGTGCGGCCTGTGCGTAGTAGACCTGCTCGGCGCTCTGCACAGTCTGCAGATCACTTCGGGCGGTCGAGTCCTGGGCGAAGGGCACCACGAACACGATGCCGGCCACGACAGCACCGATGACGACGAGGCTGACGACGATCGCGACGATGATGTTCGGGATCGACACCTCGAGGCCGTCCTTGTTCGAAAGCACCGACTTGGCGCTCAGGCGTGCGTGCGCGAAACGGCCGGCGAGAGTTCCTGACTTGATCGACTTCACTGTGCTTCTCCTAGAGTCCTGGGGTATCAGGCGGGGTCCGCTGACACGTTCAAGCAGAAGACATGCGGCAAGTTGCCGAATCGGCGGCTCCGGGGGCCGAATGCAAGTGAAATTCTCAGTATTGGAACAGGGCCGCACCCGCCAGCGCTGTCACCGTCGTAGCCACGAACATCGACGGAACGTGGGGGAGCGGTTTGTCGGCGGCGATGTTCGAACCGCGCGAGACAACGTGGATGGCGGCTTGCAGGCAGAAGCCGAGTGCGACACCCCAGATCGCGAGAAACGGGTTGATTGCCCCGAGCACCAACGCGGGAACCGGAGAGAGCTTCACGTCGCCGCCGCCCATGTTCCCGCGGACACCAAGTTCCAGGTAGCAGGCAAACACAGCTCCTGCGCACAGAAAAGCGCTCACCCACTGAGCGGCCACAATCTCGTCATGGACAAGCGCGAGGAGGACGGCGACGCTCAGGGCAGCGGTCGACCAGTTGTCCACCTCTGCCCAGCGAAGGTCCGCGATCGCGAGGATTCCCATGCCGACGACCACAACGAAGATGGCCGTCACAGGGATGATGACTCCGAAGATCATCAGCCGGCCATGTGGAGCAGCGCGGGCGCGAACGTGGTTACCGGGATGGCAACCATGAGGATCACGACTGCTGCGGCCGTCAGCACGACGATCTCGGTGATGGGGCCTACCTTGTCGACGAATTCAGCAAGGCGCCTCTCCGACTTCTTGTTGAACGTCTGAGCCAGGTCGCGCATCACCTTGATGCGCTCGCGAGGAGACGGTGCGATGTCGATACGGTGGCTGAGGTTCCACGGGAACAGAGGAGTGCGCGCGACATCACCGAAGACTGCCTCTCCAACACGCTGTTTCAGGATGTGCTCGCGAACGTGCGCCTCGATGGCCTCGTTGCCGCAGGAACGGCCAGCGATCTCCAAGGCGTCGAGCTCGGTCATGCCGGAGGACAGGCAGGCGGCGAGGACGTCGCAGAAGCGACCTGCGGCTCCCATCTGCGTGATCGGTCCGACCAGAGGTGCGCGCAGAGCCAGGCGGTCGCGGAGAACGCGGAGTTGCTTGTTCTTCCGGCCGATAAAGCCCCAGTAGACGAGCCACGCGATCCAGAGCACTGCGGCGGCTCCCATCGCCCATTTCAGGGAACCACCGACGGCGATCATGACGACGGTCATGGCCGGGGCTTTTGCTCCGATGCTCGTGAACATGGTGACCACGCCGGGGAGCAACCATTCAGCGGCGACGAGGATGAAGGCGAGCACGATCCCGAGAGTGAGCAACGGCTTGAACAGAGCGGAGCGGACCTTCGCTTTCACGTCCGATGAGGCGACGATGATGCTTGCCGCCTGGCGAAGGTTCGCGTGAAGGTCCCGCGGTGTCGTACCGGCGGAGATCAGTTCGCGAGCGACCTGAGGAAACACGTCCGTCTCCGCGCACAGAGCTGCGATGATCGTGTCGCCCTCTTCGCGCATCCGCACGCTCGCGCGTCGGTACGCCTGGCCGATGTTGACCTTCGCGTACTGGTCGGCGAGCTGAGAGACCGCACGATCTTCGCTCTCTCCCGCCTCCAGCATCGAGGCGAGGTCTTCGAGGGTCTCGGCGAGGTCGTCCACGGATGACTTCTTGGCGACGATGGTGATTGCGGGACGTTTCTTCTCGCCGGTGCCGTCGGAGGTGCTGACATCCTTGCTCCGCTCGGCGGCGCGCGCGTTCGCGATCGCCTCCTTGTCGGCCTTTGTCTTCCGCGCGGGGCGCAGCGCCTTCTTCGACGGCAGGGTCAGCTTGATGGAGTCGTGCACGAGCACCGGGGCCGCGTCAACGGTAGGTGCTTCGGTGAGCGAGGAGGGGTTCGATGTTGGGGTGGTCATGCTCAGTCCTTTGCTGTGTTCGGGAAACCTGCAGTGGTGAGCAGATCGTTGATGACGCGTTCGTCGCGCGCGACGGCGCGCGCAGTCTCGGGGAGGACGGTGCCGGACTTCACGAGTTCCGTCAGGGATGTCTCCATCGCGACCATTCGCTCCTGGCGACCGCCGCCGAGAAGGTACTGCTGGACCAGTTTCATATCCCCACCTTCGCCGCCGGAGCCGCGCACCATTTCGGAGAACTGGCGGGTGTTGTAGGCGATCTCCTGCGCTATGGCGAGGCCGCCGCCGATCTTGGGGATGAGGGTCTGGACGATGACTCCCAGGAGCACCTGCGAGAGGAGCGTGCGCATCAGAGGCTGCTCGTTGGGTGGGAACATCGAGATCAGGCCGTCAATCGCTTCGGCTGTGGATCCGGCGTGCATTGTGGATACGACGAGGTGGCCGGAGGCTGCAGCATCGACGGCGGCGCTGGCCGTTTCGGAGTTGACAATTTCGCCGATGACGATGATTTTCGGGTGGGACCGCTTCGCGTTCTGGACACCTTCGGAGAAGGAGCGCACATGGCTTCCGACCTCACGCTGGTTCACCAGGCTGCGCCCAACCGGGTAGATGTACTCCACCGGATCCTCAATCGTGTAGATCGAACTCGCCTCGCTGATGTTCACGTCGTTGACCAACGCGGCGATGCTAGTGCTCTTGCCCGAGCCGGTCTGTCCGGTGAAGAGAAGCAGGCCGGCAGGACGCTTGATCGTGTCGAGCAGCGAGTCGGGAAGGTGGAGTTCCTGCGAGGTGGGGATGCGGCGGGAGATGATTCGGATGGTGGCTGTGGTTCCTGCAACTGTCTTCCGGACGGCGAGGCGTCCGCGGAACGTTCCGCCGATGTCGAAGGACGAGTCCGCCTGGCCGTTCGCTTCGAAGGCTTCGAGGCCACCATGAGCGAACTCGCTGATGAGGGTATCGATGATCCCCTGGTCTATCGTCGGCATCGCCTCGAATGCGAGCGTGGACTTGTCCTTCACATACCAGAGGCCGCGCTGTGCGGAAAGGTGGATGTCGGAGCATCCCTCGTCACCGAAGTAGTCGAGCATGCGGCCAATTTCGGTGATCGTGCTAGACGTCATGTCCGACCACCCGTCGCGCTTCGTCGTTGTCGGTGACGCCGTCGGTGACGAGGTATTTGAGGTTCGCAGCGAAGGTGGTCGAGCTTTCGGCGGCCGCAGCGCGGACCCCGCTCAGGGATTTGTTCTCGATCAGCCGGTCGGCGAGGTCGTCGTTGATCAGGAGGACCTCGTGGATGGCGTGGCGGCCGTGGTAGCCACCTTCCCCGTCCAGCTTCTTGACGAGGCGCTGCGAGATGACTCCGGAGACAGCGTCGAGCACCGAAAGAGGGGTGTCGTCGCTCAGCTCGATGAGGCGCAACAGCGCCGTCACGTTGTCACTGGCGTGGATCGTGGAGATGACACGGCGACCCGCTTTTGCCATGCGGACGGCCGCCGCGGCGGTCGCGGAGTCGCGGATCTCGCCGATGAACAGGGTGTCGAAGTCTGACCGAACCAGATAGCGCATGATGTCGCTGAATCCGGCGCCGACTTCCTCCTGAACTTCGATCTGCGATACGCCAGGAAGGACTCGCTCCACCGGGTCCTCGACAGCGATGACAGCCTTGCCCTCAGTTCCGATTTCGGTGAGTGCCAGGTGCGCGGTGGTGGTCTTGCCTTCGCCGACGGGGCCGGCGATCAGGATCATCCCGCTTGGCTTCAGAAGCAGCTCGCGGATAGCGGCGATGTTCTCGTCGGTTGCACCCATCGTGTCGAGAGTGCGGAGCTCGCCAATCTGAGGCAGACGGAGGACGATCTTTTCGCCACCGTCGAAGAGGGGCAGCGAGACAGCGCGAACCCGATACGGGAAACCGTTCATCGGCAGCTCGTAGCGTCCGTCGTCCGGGACGAGGGAGGAGCTGGTGGACAGCTCGGCGCTGGTTTTCAGCATGTTCATGATGACAGTCGCTTCACGGCCCTCGATGCGACGAATGGCCTCGAGGTCCCCGTCGATTCGAGCCTGGATGGTCAGCGACTTGTCGATGCCACTCATGTTCAGGTGAACGTCGGAAACGCCGGCGTTGACCATGTCGTGGAGAGCCCCCTCGAGCCACTGTCCTGCAGGGTGATCCTGGATAAGACCCGCCAGAGCAGGACGGACACCACGGGGGATGAGAACGGCGAGCACCGCGTCGTCTGGGGTGTCCGACTCGGATGACAGCTGTAGCGTTTCGGGTTCGATCTTCACGCGGACAGGCCAAGCGGCTTCGCGCTCGGCGTCCTCGTCGAGGAGCGAGTTGAGACTGAACGGGGTCTCCGGGGCGGCGATGCCCGCGGTGTCATCTGCGGTGTCATCTGCGACAGCAGCCTCGGCAACGGCCGGCTCCTCATCCGGAACCTCGACCGGCTCCGCGGCGACGAGATCAGGCGTAAAAGGAAGCATGAACGAGGGGACCTCCGTGGCGCCCTCGGCAAGATGCAGGTCATCCACATCGGCGATCGGTGTCGACGGCGGCACGGCGTCCCACGACGGAACGATAGGCGCGACGACGGGGTGAATGGTCTTCTCCATCAATCGCTCGAATGGGTCGTTGTCCGTCATCGCCTGCCACTTCCGGGGTGTCTTCGACGCGGGTTCCCGCGTCTACAAGGAAGGCATGCGGCAACAACGCCTGAGTGCTGAGAACGGGGCAGCGATGGTCAGGGGTTATCGGTCAGAAACGCACGAATCGAATCCACTTGGGCGCGGGTCAGGCCGAGCTCCGGGTTCGGCGCGATCATCAGTGAAGGCACATCTACGGAAGCGGCGACGGCGGCCCCGAACATCGGCACCTGATCGTCATCGACCCAGATGAAGGGTCCGGGGGTAACCGTGAGATCCTCGAGGATCTGGTCACGCTTCCATTCGAGGGGCAACTCACCAGCGCGGCCCGAACGCCGCCGGATGTTCAGCCAGCGGCCGCCACTAAGAGCGCCGACACGTCCGACGAGGTTCCCGATCGCGCCGTCCTCCAGCCAGGTGGTCAGCCACACCAGCTCGACGTCGAACTCCTCCCTCAGAGAATCGATCGCGGCAAGCATGCTGGGGGAGTGCCAGACCAGGTATTGGACGGCGAGCCCGCCTCCGAGCTTCACCGTCACCGTAAGACGCCGCGTATCACCCCACATGAGAGCAGGCGCGCTCAACACCCCGTCGACATCCAGGAAGAGACGAGCGCGCGGCGCGGAAGAGTTCACAGAACAGCCATGCGCGGGAGTCAGCGTTTCTTCGCCGGGCGGCGCGGACGTTTCGGGCGGGGCTTCGCCGCGACAAGTTTGGGCGCGGCGGTGGACGATCCGGGGGCGGCCTTCGGCTTAGCCGGCGCGACGCGCGCCGGACGCTTCTTCTTGGCAGAAGCGGGCGCGGCGGTGGCAACAGGTGCGGCGGGTGCGGCCCGGCGCGGACCCCAGCTCGGCGCGGCGGCCCCCGCCTTGAAGTTCAACGGCTCGGACACCGCGGCGACCCGCGCCCACTCCGCCAGATACGCCGCAGCGATCGTCGGATCCTCAATCGAGATCGCGTTCTCGAGGCTGGACTCGGCGTTGACCGTGAAGTTGAACGATCCGGTCCAGACCGCAACCGGCTTTCCGGCGGCCAGGCGGACCACGAACTTGTGGTGGAGCAACGGGTTGTTCGCCGTCCGAGCGCGAGGGCTGTGACCGACGCAGCGGACCGGGTCGATCTCATCGGAGGCGCCGGCCATGGATTTGAGCGGGGCCGGGAAGTCCTGCCGGCGGAGACCGCCGGTAAGCCGGGCCAAGTTCGCGCGGATGCGGACAGATGCCGGCTTCTTGTCGCCGTCCCGAAGCGCCCATTCCTTGTTGACGATCAGCGAGACCGGCTTCCCGACCAGTTCGTCCATCAGACGGGTGGACGTGATCCAGGCCACGCAGCCGACCACAGATTCGCTGTCCCTCAGGAACTGAGCAAGCGGCGTGGCGATGTCGCCAAGGTGCACCGTCACAGTGCCGCTGCGCGCGCCGCGCGATCGCTTCGACCAGTCGTAACCAGGTTTCGGCGCAGCGGCAGTGAGGGCGTTCAGGTCAAAAGCTTGGAGGCGGGCCACGGTTCTCGATTCGGCGGGACGCTGGCGGTCAGCGTTCCGATCTTCGAGAAGGAGACATGTGGCGATCTACTCGCCGCAAAAGTCGACGTCTCAGCCTTCAGTTGTGACGGGTGGGAAGCGGGTAGCCGAGTGCCGTGAAGTCGATCCCGAGGTTCACGGCGTTCGCCTTGATGACCGTGAGGTTGTGCTCGGCGGGCAGCGAGTAGTCCGTGCCCTCCCAGAGTTCGTCCGTGTACACGCCATCGAGTGTCTGGGCGAACTCGTCAAGCGCTCCGTCCCCGGTGAGCGGGTCCTCATCGTAGCCGGGGAAGTTCCAGTATTCGCGGCCGAGCGATGGGTGGTCGCTGATGAGGACGTTGCCTTCGCGAAGCACCTTCGGGAACTCGTCGTCCGCGAATGTGCGCTCGTCGTCACGCTCGATCGCGTTGGCGCCGGCGTGCTGGTTGAGGACGTCCTCGACGTCCATGTCGGCCGCCGCCGGCGAAAGCTCCCCGCGCTTGATCATCGTGGCGACCAGCTGAGGCCCGGTGAAGACCCGGTTCAGGTAGATGTAGCCAGCGACCGCATCCTGGGACAGTTGAGCCTCGGGCGGAGTCTGCAGCTTGTCGGTGAACTTCCCGGCTGTGCGGGGATGGTCAGCTTCGGTGAACGTCATGATCTGGTTTCGCTTTCTGGGTTACGCGGCGTCGAGCGAGACGAACCGCTCCTGGATGTAGGCGTGGGTGGAGTTGCGGAGAGCTGCCTTCGCTACGGGGCTGAGGGCCGGGTTGTCGAGAAGCGCGTTCTGCACCTGGGGGAGGGGGTCAGCCGCCAGCTCGAGCTGGTCCTGCTCGCGGGTGTTGGCGTGACCCGCTGCGAGCATCCGAATGTCGGTGGCGCGATCGCGGCACGCCTGCGCGAGAAGAGCGCCGTGAGCGACGGGGTTGCGGACCACTCGGGCCCGGGTTCCGAGATCGCCGCGCTCGTAGAGCGCGAGCTGAGTGTCCAGGCCCACGTTCGGGTGCCCAGCGATCCAGGTGTCGATCATCCAGTTGTCCAACCGGGCGAGCTCTTCGATTCCGTTTCCGGTAGTGAGCGGGTCGGTCGCGGGGAACTCGTAGTCGAACGGGTTCACCTCGTCCACGGGCTCGGCGACGTCGGCGAGCAGAAGACCCATTTCGGGACGGCTCTGCTCCTTGTCGACGAAACGGCCGGCCAGGCGCGGGTGATCAAGTTCGTTGAAGGTGTCCATGACGAACTACGTGTGCGGCTCGGTCTGACGGCACAAAATAAGACCGGCAGCGCCGCCCGCGTGCCTTTCGGCCAGACTCCCAGCACCCCCGAGCTGAACGTCTTTCGCGGGGAACGGCGCTGCCGGCCTAGCCCCTTGAGGCGCTTTTCAGCGCCACAAATTAGACATGCGGCACATTTGACGGCAACCGGCTCTTCCTGTACCAAGTGAGTGCCCTGGACAGATGCGCCCGTTTCAGGTGCAGGCCGGCGGTCTTGCGCATCGCATCGCGATCACCGGCTTCCGCCGCTCGGGTGTACCAGGAAAGGGCCAGTTCCATATCGCCTGCAGAAACAGCTCGATTGCCCATGTTGTACATCGCATCGCGGTGCCCCAGGTCGGCGGCCTTGCCGAGCCATTCGTTCGACGACGTTTCTTCCCCGAGCGCCAGGAGCACCATCGCGAGCCGGAACGTCCCGTACGGGTCTCCCGTCTCGGCGGCCTTTCCGTACCAGATCACCGCTTCCAGGAAGGCACCTCGCATCTCCGCGAACGCGGCAATGTCCAACATCGAGTCAGAGTCGCCGGCCTCTGCCGCAATCGACCAGAACTTCACGGCGGCCGCCGTGTCGCCGTTGTCCCAGTTCACCTGAGCCATAGTTCTCGCGAGCATGGCGGAGGCCCTGGTCAAGTCGGAGTCAGTCATGGAACGAAACCTACCGCGGCTCGCCCGCTCGCTGCGGAATCCGGCTCCCCAAACACACCTATCGGGTCGCCGAAACCGCAGCTTTCCGTGCAGCGATCGTGTGGTCGATAACGGTCAGAAGAGCGTCCTTGTGCTTGCTCGGGCAGCGGTGAACAGCTCCTCCGACGTTGAACCTGTGGCACTTCGCGCACTCGACCACGTCAGCCGTGGTCGTCCCCTTGATCAGACGGTTGTAGGCCTGGCCGATGGAGTTCGAGTTAGCGAACGCTCGAACACGCGCGGCCGTCGCCTTGTACCCGTACGTCCGGTTGCCGATCTTCACCGCGAGCACACCGCGGGTCTTGTCGTAACCGGCACCGGTGACGAACGTGTCATGCGGGCTCTGCTCGATAACCTGGCCGGCGGAAGCGATCCGGTCGGCGCGACGCTGCAGCAAGTCGCCGGCATCGCGAAGCGCCGTCGACGGGCGGCGGGACTCGAGCACAGCGCTGACCGCCTCGGACACCTGGGCTGCGGCGCCATCGGGGAAGTTCAGACCCTGGCACGACCACTCGCCCGGACCGTTCTGAGTCACTCGAACCCAGCCGGAGATGTCCCCGCCGTCGAACGTGCCGGTGACAGGCACATCGAAAGTCGAACCGGTCTCCTTGGCGTAGCGCTTGATCGACGTTGCCGAAGGCATCCGGATGGTCACTTCTTCGCCGGAGTAAGACATCCGGTGGGTGTGTCGGCTTCCCGACAAGGCGCGACCGTCGGTGGAAGCGGGAGTGAAATCATCCGGCATCTGAGGGTAGCCTGTGGCGTCCGGACGGTACTCTGCCCGGACGAAGTGTGAAGTCCACCAGGTGTTGACCTGCGCGGTGGTGGTTCCGGAACGCTCGGCCTTGCCGGAGACTGCAGGGATGAAGCCGGCGTCCAGCAGGGCGGCGTGGCGCTGCTCGCGCTGTGCAGCGGTCATGCCGTCGGCGGTGAGTGCGGTCTCGGGGGCGGATTGTGCCTTGTCGATGAACTGCCCGAGCACGGCATCGCGTGGGTGGGTGAGAGTGTCGAAGGTCGTCATGGAGACCTACGTGTGCGGCGGCTGTTCGGACCGTCACAGTCGGGTGTCCAAGGGTCAGGCGGCCGCAGTGCTGGACGGCAAGCTGAATCCGACGCCCATGCATGAGAATCGGAACCCCCGCAAAGGCGAGGAAGTTACGAACGGATCGCATGTACAAATCCTCGGAACACCCCCGTCACGACGGGGAAACGCCGATCAGATGTCGGCGTTGACGAACAACTCGACGAACCCGAACTTCTGCAGCGACTCCAAATACGTCCGCTCGTTCGACGGGTCGAAATACTCCACGTTGCCCGTGATGAGGGTGTACGCGGTGAACGGCGCGTAGTCGGTCGTCAGCAACAGCAGCGGCACGGGGTTGTCCCAGTTGCCGCCGAAGTCAGAACCGTCGACAAGGCCGGTGCCGCGAGGGGTGAGAAGCGCTGTGAGGATCGTCTCGGTGGACGTTTCGGGATCGAACTCACCACTCTCCGTCATCTCGGCGAGCACGACAGCCTGCGACTGTGCGGCGATCGACGAAGCGGAGTCCACGCGTGTGAGGAACGCGAGCACGTCGCCTTCCTCGTCGTCGGCGAAAGCGTCGTAGCCCTCGATGACATGCGCGACGAGCTCGGTGAGCGAGTCAGCGTAGATCGTCTCGTCTGCGACGAGCAGCGCGTACGGCCAGGAGGCGCCGTCCTCGCGGATCGGCGAAGGCGTGATCGTGGTCGTTTGGTTGGTCTCAACTGCGGTTGCCAAGGGCATCTCGATTCTGTGCGCGCCGGTGTGGCGAGGATGGTCAGAGAGAACATGCGCGGCGCCCCCGCGCGCCGCGCTACGCGGCGATCGGGGTGTCTTCCTCGGCCCTGCGACCGTCCTCGGCCAGCTGCTCACGAGTGGGGAACCATCCTCGGATGTCGTCTTCGTACATGTCGTGCTCCTTCGGTAGTGCGTCGGGGGTCCGTTGCAAATAAGACATGCGGCGGGTCTGCTGGCTACTCGCTGGCCGCGGCCGCTCGCTTCGCGGCTTGCTCCTGCACTTTGAGCTCATGACCGGCAGCAGCAGCGCCGCGAAGACGTGGCTCGTCCCGTTCGGAAGACTCGCCGAACCCTCCGTTGTCGTATCGGGACTTCGGGCGGGGTCCGTCATCGTCGCTGTCGAGGCGCGGAGCGAACTTGTCGATCTGCGCCGAAGTCGGGGACGGACGGGAGGTCGTCGGGATGTGGAGTTCGGACAACGCCTCCTTGTAGGCCGCGGTGGTCGCGAAGTAGGCCTTGTAGATGAACGGTTCGGAACCTTCGAGCTCAGCAGCACCGGTGCCTTTCGCTACCTTGGCGTCGGCGCGGATGTTCGACGGCACGTTCGGGACTGCGGTCTCGTCGTTGAACGACTGGGTGCGCTGCGATTTTGACGGGTTCTGGCCTTGAAGAATCTTGTGGCCGATCTTTCCCTTCAAGCTCGGGCCGATGCCCGTGTTGTTGTTGGTGATCTGAGTGGAGAGCACCATGCGCATGCCGACGAAGCGCTGCTGGCTGATGATTTTCGTGATGTAGGAGCTGAGGGCCGCCTTCAACAGGTTCTCCTCAGCGACCTCCATCGCCAGCGGGTGGTCCTTCGGGATCCCCGCGGGGATCTTGTCCGCAACCAGGAGGCCGGATACCTCGTCGACGATGATGAGGACCGGCTTGAACTGCTGCCCCGCGGGCATGTCAAGCCAGTTGGTGTGCCCCGAGGCGCCGAGCACCTCAGCGCGGCGCTGCCCCTCTTCGTACACGAGGGCGAGCGCGGTGACCGCGCCGGCGAGGCTGTCGCAACCCCAGCCGGAGTCCCGAACGAAAGGCTTCACCCAGTTGAAGTCGACCGCCTTCTCTGGCAGGTCGCAGACCACCAGCTCGGAACCGGAAGCGAGCGCACCAGCAATCAGAGCATTCAGCGTGACGGACTTTCCGGCACCAGGGGTACCTGCCACCATGGCGAAGGCCTGAGACACCCAGTCGATCGAAGCCACCGCGCCGGTCGCCTGTCCGGGCGCGGGGAGTTTCATCCCAAATGGGAGCAGGTCTCGAGGGGTCTTCCGAAGGCCTGCAAGAGGATAGCCGATTGCGGAAGGGAAGGTCGGCGGGTCGCTGGGGATGATGGAAGCGGTGAGCTTCTGTGGGTTCGTCTGGATGTACCAACCTTCGCGGCCGATGTCCGTCTCCACGGTCGCCTGCAGCTTCTCGTCATGCTTCGACGAAGAGTATTTGTTGCCGGGCAACTCAATGTCGAAGCCGCCGTCGCTTCGAGTCTTGATCTGAACTTCCCACGGCTTCACACCGAGAACCTGAGCAATAGCGCCCCGAGCACGGACGGTGCTGTCAGCCATTCGCTGCAGGCTCGCAACACCGAGAAAGGGTTCGAACCTGGTCAAGCGGTAGCCAGGGTAGTCGGACTCCAGCTTCGCCGCGATCTTGTCTCCGTCGGCTGGTTTCGTGTCCCGCCTCAGGCCGATGTCTTTCGTGTCCGCGTTGGTTCCGACGTCGACCATCTCGGTGATCGTTGTCTGCCGTGATGCCGTGACGCTGTTGTCGCCGGTGTTCATGTGCTCGACGACCCAGCCTTCGCCGAGAGTATCCACGACCCACTTCTCGAGAATCTTGGCGTGCTTCGCGCCGTCGAAGTTCGCCGGGAGCTTCAGTGTGTGGGTTTCAATCTTCTTCGCCATATCCATGAGACATGCGGCGAGAGCACGAAAATGCGGGCCCGGGAAGTTCCCGGGCCCGCACTGATCGTTTACTTGCCGAGGGCCTGCCGGTAGCCGGCCGCGCGATCGGAGGGGAGGTGCCACGACTGGTTGAACGTGAGGGAGTTCGGGGCGAAGTCGCGAAGCCGTCCGGACTTCCGCTCGAGCTCCTTCATGTAGAAGCTTCCCGTCTCCGAAGTCAGCAGACCCGCGTCGTCAGGGGCCCAGAAGTAGCCGTTGACGATGTCGCTGTCCGACTGGACATCGGTGGCGAAGAACATGCACCCGGGCTCGCGACCGTTGCCGAAGTCTGGCCCGTCGATGAGGTACGCGGCCGCGATCGTGTCGACGGGTCCTGCTTCATCGTCGTACTCCGGGATCCCGTCGAACGTCGCGGGCACGGTGACGGGAACGACGGCCGCCTTCGACTGGAAATCGGCTGCCAGCTGGTCCTGCTTGCCGTAGCCCGAGACGGCTCCGAGGAGCTTCAGCTTCTCGGTCGGGTAGTAGCGGGTCTTCGATCCCTTGAGGAAGAGGACGGTCTTCCCGCCAACGACACTGGCGGTTCCCTCGATCGCTTCGACCTGGTTGATGCGGTCGACCAGAACGGTCACCTTGCCGTTTTCCGAGGCGATGGTGTCGAGGACCCGTCGCGCGTCGTCCTTCTCGTCTTCCGTGTACAGCCGGATGGCCGCCCCGATGCGGGTGTTCACGTGCGGTGCCCCGCCGACGTGGATGATCATCCTCTCGCCGGGGACGATCGAAGGGTAGGTCTGCTCCGAGTGGATGTTGTGGTGGCCGTTCTTGTAGCCCTTCCGGGCGACGAAGACGTCCTCGGCGGACGCGGCGGTGAGTTCCGCTTCCGGTGCCGACTGGGGCTTGTCGGTGAAAGTGCCGTCGGCGATGCGTGGGTGAAGGAGATTGTCGGTGGTCATGCAGACATAGGTGTGTGGCTCTGCGGGGCCACGGTACTTCGAATGAGGAACTGCCCCTGCCAGCATTCGAACGGGGACTGTTCCTCATTCGATAGATTGAACGGAGGTGGAGAATCTGGGCACCACCTCCGCCCGCCCTAGTGCCAGCCGCTGATGTCCTGGTTGAAGGCGTAAGCCCCTTGGAACATGCCCGTCCGGGTCGGACTCTGTGCGATGCTGAAATCCAGCGGCTGGTTGAATACGACCGCGTTGTAGAACATGTAGTCCATGATCTTCACGTTCTTTGTGTCGAAGTTCACCGGCTGGTTGAAGGCCGGTGCGTTCGCGAACATGGACCGCAGGGTGGTGACGCTGCTCGTGTCGAAGTTCACCGGCTGGTTGAAGGCCGAGTCGTTGAAGAACATGCTGGACATGTCGACTACGTTCTTCGTGCTCGTGAACGTCAGCGGCGAATTGAATGCCTTGGCGGACTCGAACATGCTTCCCATCTTCGTTGCCTTGCTGGTGTTCAGAGAAACGGGCTGGTTGAATATGGTGTCCCCGTAGAACATGCCCGACATGTCTGTGACATTCCCGGTGAAGAACTTCACCGGCGTGTTGAACTCGGGGTTCGAACCGAACGCGTTGTTCATCGACGTGATTGTGGATGGAACTTCACGGACCACCCCAATGTTCTGCGCTCGAGTGAACCCGTTGTCCAGGTACTGGGTCTGAGTCTCCCCCCAAACAGGCACGCCGGTGATGCAGATGGCTGACCAGTTGTAGTCCCAGTCACCCCAGGACTGGAAAGTTCCGCTGATGGTTATCGTCTTCGGACCCGGCGTGTCAGTGTATGCGTGGCTTGCGTACTCTGTCGCTGTGGAAGAGGTGCCATCACCCCAGTTGATGGTGGCGTTCATGTCTCCACGGAGCGGGAGAACGATGGTGTCACAAGTCTCGGAAAGCCCTTGGAAGTCAGTTGTGTTGCGGTTGACGATTGACGTATCCCACGTGCTGACCATGCGCGCAGCGGTGGTGTGAGGGGCTCCGTCCGCGGTGAGGTCCGCTACAGTTCCGCCGTCATTTCCGGTAGCTGGAAGTGCTCCGCCGCCCTGGTTCCCGCCGCTGATCGGCAGGAGACCGACCTGCGTGCGAATGTCGGTCGTGCACCCAAGCGTGGCGTCCGAGATGCTGGCATCCCAGGGGAGCGCCTCCGCCTGCGAGTCGGTCGAATAGTAGTCCGCTCCGGTGGCTGACCGGGACACTGCGACGAAGCAGTTGAAGGCGCTGTCTGTTGCCACCGCGAGAGCGTCGGAATGGGGAAGGAGCTTCGCCGCGGTCAGTTCCGTTGCCGTCATGAACCCCTTGTGCGGGACCGCATCAGAACCCTTCACATACGCGACGGACTGGGCCGTCTTGACGGAGCTGAGAACCGATTTTGCTGCTTCGTTCTGCGACCACGGGATGACCGCGAAGACGGCGACGGCGATGACTCCGCCGATGATGCCGATGACGAGAACACCGACCATGATGCTGGCCAAGTCGATCGCGCCGGAAGCGGATCGAAGAGCCTGCCGGAAATCGGCAAGTCGCGGGCGACGGTGCCGGCGAACAGTGGGGAGGGAGCGACTCACGGGAAGTCCATTCGTTCAAGAGGAAAGAGCGCCAGGTAACGCTTCACCACATAGAGGGAAGGTGCCGCGCAAAAACTGCGAAGTGAGCTCAGGCGGCTAAACGTTCCAGTGGTAGTGCCCGCCGGCGTCTGGACCGTTCTTCCCGCAGACGTACGTCTTGCCAGCATCACCCAGCTCGGTTTGACCGAGGCTTTGGCATACGCGACCAGGCTGCACTGTCGGCGGCGGCGGCGGCGAGACCACGGGCGCGGCAGGGTCGCCGGCTGGACTGCCTGGCGGTGATTCGTGACTGAAAGGATCCGCCGGGACGCTTCTCGCCAACGCGACGCTGGCCTTGTCGGACTCGCTGATGATCCCAAGCACGGCGATCGATATCACCACCGTGCTGACGAAAGACAGGAGCAGGAACGCCACCAACGCCTGGAAGACACCGGCCATCCGGCGCATCTCCGCGCGCTGATTGTCGGCTCGCCGACGAATCGTTACCCGAACCGGGATCCAGATTTCGTAGTAAGCCCGAGCAGCGTTCGGATCAGCATAGAGACGTTGGGCGTGGAGTTGCTCAAGCTGCATGCCGAGGATGTCGCGGCGCGACTGGTAGAGGAGCGCGACACTGAATTCGCTGTACGTCGGCTTCGGCGGAGGCGGCTCGCGTGCGGTGCGCCCCATGGTGTCTTTTCGGCTCCGTCAATGTCGTGGACAGCCGCAACGACCGTCAGACAGTTAGACATGCGGCGGAAAATGCCGTCGGGCCAGGCAAAGCCGCACAGAGCCCTGCAGCGCTGGGCTTTTATCGTCGGTTGGGGTCGTTCTCCTGTGGGTGGCGGTTCTGGACATTGCGCAAGTTGCCTAGTGCGTTCAAAATGACAACAACGATCGTAAGCACGCTGAACGGCCAGGTGCTGTAGTGCCAAATGAAGTGGCCGATCAACCCGAGGCCAGCTACGGCCAGGATCGCCCAGGACAGCCGCTGCGTCACCTTCATTTGTCTCCTCCCCGTCATCGGACCTCTCAGCTGTCCTGGTGCTTCGCGAGGTACTTGCGGGAGATGACCTTCGCCGACGCCCGCTGGCGGTACCCGTCGACTTCGATGGTCGTGTCGGTCATGTTCCGCCACACCACACCTTCGGCAGCGCGTTCCGGGTTGACCAGCGACCGGAGCCCGTCGACCTGATCGACAGCTGCTTCGACGGTCGCGGGGAGAACCAGGTCGTAGATCGGGACCGCGATGGCGAGCAGCTCAGCCGGCCATTCGCTGCGCGGGAGCTCTGCGCCGTCGACGAATACGGTGAACGCGCGGAACTGGACGGACTTCTGGCCGAGCCGGTTCGAAGGAAGCGACGGGCCAAACAGCTCACCCTGCACGGCTGCCGATTCGCCGAGAGTGCGGAGAATTTCGTGGAGGCCGAGCTGCCGAGCGGTCGCCCACAGTAGGTTGTCGCTCTCCTGCAGATCGTAGTTCCGCTGCGCGACACCGAAGTCCTCCCTGAGTGTCCAGGCCGTCATCGAAATTCCGTCGATCTTTTCCGTTGCCACCCAGTTGCCGGGCGTGCCGATGATCGCTCCGTTGTTCTGGATGCGCTCCTCGTCAGTCTTCGGGATCCATGCCGGGAACACGCCGCGGACGTTGCCGGCAAGCTCTGCCGGGATCGGCGGGTCCCACTTCACGATGCCGAGGTCGCGGGTGACGTCGGAGCCGATGAAAGCATCGGTGAACTCCGGGAACTCGGCGAGTCCGAGGGCGAGACCCTGCGAGTACTGCCCGCGAAGCTTCGCGGTCTTCAGAACATGACCGGTGTTGCCTTCCGGGTCGGTGCGGACACCGCGCGGTGCGAGGAAATCAAACCTTGGGTCGGCGGTCGGGATGAGAGAGTCGATCTCCACGTACAAGCACAGGTCGCCGGCGACGAAATCGCCACTTTTTACGACCACGTCCCACCCGCGGACCCGCGCGCAGACGATCGCGTCAGCGTCGGGGATGTCACGGATCGATTCGATCCGTTCAATGGTCGCGAGGCGGCGGATGGTTTCGGTTCGTGCCGGAAGCGTGAGAGTCATACCAACGGCATGCGCGGCGAAGCTCAACCGGTGACGCGCGCAGCGCTGGCCACGGCGCCCGCCTGCATGCTCGCGACCGCGGCCGCATTCGCGTCAGCGATGGTGATGTTGCGGCCGCAGTTACAGGTTCCGTCGCACATGGTTCAGCCTTCCGATCGTTGAACCGGGCAGCAGCTGCAGCCCGGCGCCAGGTGAATTACAGGGCGATGGTGATGTCGACGCCGGGGCTCTTACCGAGCCGTTCCGAACCGATGCCCCAGTCGAGCGAGACGACGTACGCGTCGAGCTTCGATTCGAAGTCGGCAGGGAACCCGGCCGCGCCGCGCTCCCACACCGGGGCGCCGTCAGCGGAAACGATCTGGTTGACGGCCAGTCGACCGTTCACCATGTCACGTTCGACAAGCGCTGCCGTTCCGTTGCCGACGTAGTGGCGGACGTGCTGGCTGAGGCCTTCGAGCGCGAGCGCATTCTTGCGTTCCACCATCTCGTTCATCGCTTCGGCGACTGCGCTGATCTCCCGGTCGATAGCCCAGGTTGAGCGACCCTCGTCAGCTGCAGTCCGGAGGGTGAATCGCTCGCGACCTTCCTCGTTCACCACCCGTTCGAGTTCGGTGTTGCGGGCATCCTCGGAACCGTTGAACTCATCGCCGATAACGTCGAGGTAGTCCCGAATGTCGTCGTAGCCGTACTGGTCGATCGGGATCTCATTCCCGTCCTCATCCAGAAGCCGGACGAAGTCGAGCGAGGAAGCGTCGATGTCGTCGAAGATCTCGAACTCAGCGGTCGCGGCGTTCGGTGCAGCGTTACGGATCGCTTCCTTCATCGCTGAGACACCAGCATCCAGAACATTCCTCCCCGCATCCCAGTAGGCGGAGCGAGCCTTCTCCCACGCCGCGTTGGCCGGAGTGGGATCCGCGGCAGTCAGAGCCACCTGAGGTGCGCTCTGCGGCTTGTCGACGAAGACGCCGGAGCTGGCGCGCGGGTGGGCGATGGAGTCGAAGTCAGTCATGGGAACTACGTGTGCGGCTTCTCCCGGGCCGGACGACAGTGACGACGCTCACCTCGCCGTCAGATCGACTTCCTCGATCGCCGCCAACGCCACCCGAAGAGCTGCGGGAACTGTGCTGCTGGCCATCTGCATGTCGCCGCTTTCCAACCGGCCGATCCGGATATACCCGATCGGTCCGCCGGCCGCCTCGAACTGCAGAGATGTGATCTCAGCAAAGGGCGCGCACCCGGCGAACACCAGCGCCTCCCCATGCAGCCACTCAGCGACCGCCACATTGAACGGGTCCGTCGTCGCACGCAACGCCCGAGCGCCCGCACGAAGAATCACCAGCGTCTCAGCGTCCGTGAACCCGGTCGGCCCCAGCGGCAAACACTGCGCCGGCACACCCGAGAACGGGTCGATGATCTCCTCAGGGATCGTCACCCCCTGGGCGAGCAGAGCCTCGACGACATCATCAGCGACGACCGACAGGTTGATCGGACTGTCCTCGCTTTCAGCGTCTACGCCGACACGCTCGAGCGAACGGCCGATCGTCGCATAGGCGATGTTCTTCGCGGCGGAAACCTCAGCGGGTTCGAAATCTGCGTCGTCAGTCATGGGCGTCTCCGTCGGTCTGAAATCAGGTGTCGAGGAAGCTCCGGCATGCAGGCGACCTCACGAAAGAGACATGCGGCGGGAGAGCCCCGCCCTCCGGCACTGATGCGAACAGCGAGTACACGAAAAGCGCAATAAATTTGGTCTTACGGCCCTTAAGACCAGTTTTATTGCGCACCGGCCGACGAAGACGCACGAAAAACGAACTGTCGCACAATCTGCGACAGTTCACATCCCTACCCGCGGTGCTTCGCCAGCGCCCACGTGCCGATCATCGAGGCGAGGTCCTTGTCGGCCGGGGTGAACTGGTCGTAGATCGTACCGATCTCGTTTCCGAGCGCCGGTACGTTGAGCGAACCGGTCAGCCCGAACGAGCCGAACGTCTTCGCGTCCGGGTAGGTCTCACCGAGATACTTCGCGCCGGCCAGAGCGGTGCGGTTGTCCAGCTCGCGGACGCCGATGCGAGCGCGAACCTCAGAGCGAACATCGTCCACGGTCAGATCACGGCCGTTCAGCATGTCGGAGAAACCAACAGCGATATGGGCTTGCAGGTGCTTGTCCAGGTCAGCGCCGAGAGTGGCGTCGTCGCGGAGGCGGACGAGCTCGGAGATCTTCGTCTCACAGATCGCAGTGGTGTTCAAACCCAGACCGTCGACGGTCAGGTCATGGTCGGGGAGGTCGAACCAGACAGACGACCGCTCCCAATCACCGGCGTCGTAGAAGACCGCCGCGAATCGATCGCGGAAGAACGAGCTCACCGCCCCCGTCTTCCAGATCAGCTCGTCGCTCCACTCGTCGTCGGGCAGCCGACCCGGGTTCGAGGCGATGAGGTCGACGTCCACGCCGGCGGCCGCGGTGACAGAGGAGTCACCCTCGGCATATCCGACCCTCATCTGATCGACCGGGCTGGACGCCGGCAGGCTGAGCTGACGAGCGGTGAACGTGCTCATCACACCAGGATCCACCGACAGAGGTCGGAAGCTGAGCTCCACGATCGGGGCGGACTGCTCCTTGTCGGCGAATTTGCCGGCGAGACGCGGGTGCAAGAGTTCGTTGAAAGTCATGCCGACGTATGTGTGTGGCGCGGCGCAACCATACCGAAAACGGTATGGTTCTGGCTTTCAAGGAGCGGGCGACCGCACCCCGGGTCAGTACACCCCGCCCCGCTCCGCGAACAACCGCTCGAACGCGTCCTTCCCCGTCGTCGCACGCAGTGTCGCCTCGAAAACCTCATCGCGGCCGGTGAGGTCCAGCGACAGAAGACTAGCCCGAGCTAGCGCCCGAGCCGAAAAGTGCGTCAGCGATACGGCCGGCCTCAGCGGACGCGGACCACATCGATCTCAGACCGCAACGGCAGCACCGGAGCGCCCACCCTCTCGAGGTACTCCGCGTTCACCAGAAGACGAGTCGTCGCGAGGAACGAACCGGTCTCCCGGTCCAGATCCGCGAAAATCGTCGCACGCTCAGTCGCGCGCCCGTCGCTCACACCGTTGGCCGCGTCATCCGCGTCCAACTGGCGAAGCTTCGCGGTCAGCTCCGGCAGGCTCTCGAACGTCATCCCGTGGGAGACGAACTTCGGCTCGGACGTACCCAGCTGAATTTCCGGCGCGCCCTGCGGCTTGTTCGCGAACTTGCCGACAAGGCGGTGGTGGTCAGCTTCGGTGAAGGTCGTCATGTGGGCGTAAGTGTGCGGCTCGAAACGGGGACGGTCCGAGAGGCGGTCAGTGGAGCGTGGAGCCGGTCCAGTTCAACGGGGCGTTCGACGAGGCGGGTGGCGATCCGGGGACGTGGTCGAAGCGGGAGTTCGCTTTCCCGTGCTGACTGGCAGGGGTCATCGAACCGGACAGGCCAGCCCGGCGGCAGCGGACCCCCGCCAGGATGACGGCAGCCGCGGCCGCAATCGCGAACGAGCTGATGGCGATGAAAAGCCAGCCGGCCTGCGCGTTCACGCCGCCGCGGGTCGCCAAGCGGATCCCTTCCGGCAGGGTGAACCAGCTGACGAGCGCGACAAGCGCGCCGAGCGTGAGGAAAGTGTTCCCCCGGCGGATCTGACGTTGCCGGAGTTCAAGCAGGTCAGCCAGATCGAGGGCGGCCTGGCTTGGAGTGGAGATCGGTTGGTGGTTCATTGCGGCTTTCGGCTGGTGCTGGTGAGTGAGGCTAGGTAATGCTCGACGTCGAGGGCGGCGACCGTCCCCGACGCGGCGGCGGTGACCGCCTGGCGGTAGGTCGGGTCGATAACATCGCCGGCCGCGAACACACCCGCCTGGCTGGTGCGGGAGGACCGGCCGTCAACTTCGACGGTGCCGTGGACGGTGAGCGCAAGCTTCCCGTGCACAAGGTGGGTGCGAGGGTCCGACCCCACCGCGACGAAGAGACCGTCGAGGGGAAGGTGCCGGCTGGCGTACGGGGTGACGAGGGTGACACCGCTCAGGTGGTCGTCGCCGTGGAGGGCGACGACCGCGGAATCGAAGATGAACTCGATCTTCGGGTTCCGGTTTGCGCGGTCCTGCATGGCCTTCGACGCCCGCAGGCGCGAGCGGACGAGAACGTAGACCTTCGCGGCGAACTTCGTCAGGAAGAGTGCCTCCTCAAGGGCGGAGTCCCCTCCGCCGACGACGGCGATCGTCTTCTCGCGGAAGAAGAACCCGTCGCAGGTGGCGCACCAGGAGATACCGTGCCCGGACAGGCGTTCCTCGTCCGGCAGGTTCAGCTTCCGATAGGCACTCCCGGTCGCGAAGATCACCGCGAGGCAGTCGTGAACGGTCCCGTCGCCGATGGTGACCTGTTTCGTTTCGCCGTGCAGTCGCAAGTCGACGACATCGTCGTAGACGACCTCGGCGCCAAACTTCTCAGCCTGCTCCTGCATCGCGGCCATCAGCTCCGGGCCCTGGACGCCGTCCGGGAAGCCGGGGAAATTGTCGACTTCGGTGGTTGTCATCAGGTCGCCGCCGGCGGAGACGGAGCTCGCGAGCACGAGAGGGTTCAGGTTCGCGCGCGCCGCGTAGATGGCGGCGGTGAGGGCGGCCGGCCCGGAGCCGATGATGATCAGCTCACGGGGCCCGCCGGCAGTGGTCAAACCAGAGCGCCCTCGGACGCATCCGCCGTGACACGGTTCTCCCACAGGGCTTCGACGAACACCCAGTAGTCGTTCCGGATGCTGTACAGCGACTCCACGAGGGCGTCGAACGGTCCGTCGATCAGGGTCTGCAGCGGGCGGAGAGGCCAGTTCTCCAGATCAGCGAGGATCCGCCCCCAGAGAGACGCGGGGGACTCCTCGCCCTCAGCGCCGGCCGGGCCGTCGCCGATCGAACCCTGCGCCAGGTACAAGATCGTCTTCGCGTCGTTGGTCAGGATCTCGATGTCGAGAGCCTCGTCGCTGAGCGATTCGGAAGCCATGGCGATCAGGTCGTTGCTGAGGACAGCCCAGGAGGCGGGAACGAGGAGCGCGAGGAGGTCCTCCGCCTGCTGGCGGGACCAGTCGACCTCGGTGGCGTCGTTCATGCCGTCGGAGAGGTCGATGCGGTCGAGGTCTTCGTCCGGCTCGCCTTCCAGCCACTCGGTGATCCGGGCCTGGACTACCGGGTCCTCGGAGTCGAGGCCGACGGTGGACAGGACGTCCAACCACGTTCCGGTCTCCACGTCGTAGAGGCCGGTGATGGTCAGCTCGAGTGCGACGCGGACAGCCCACACATCGGTGCGCTCTCCGGTCTCCGGTGCGGTGAGGCGTTCCGGCAGCCACAGCTGCGGGTGCCAGAAGGCGGAAGGCTCGGCGATGGCTGGCCAGCGCTGTCCAGGCTCGCGCTTGGAGAGGGGGATGGCGAGAAGGGGCGAGGAGACGATGACCTCTTTGGGGAGGTTCGAGTATCGAGTCCACCGCGAAAGCCGATCGGCGATCGCCATCGCCTGCATGGGCAGGAGCAGGGACTCACCGGGGGATGTCAGAAACTGACGGCGGCGAATTTCCATTGGTGGTTTCCCAGATCTATTCAGTGACCTCGGGACGGATTCCCGTGTGGTCTTACCGAAGAGACATGTGGCAACTGGAGGTCGTCTGGAGGGACGCCGAAATTCAGATTGCTGGGAAGCTAATGCAGCCCAGAGATTGGGTCAGTCGGCACTCTCGAATTCGTGGTCCGGCTGGTCGCCGTCAGGGGTGTGTTCGTCCTCCTGGTCACCACAGATTTCGCATTCGCCCTCGGAGCTGAAATGCCCATGAGGGTCGACCTGATCCTCGTCCGCTTCTTCTCCGCAGACCGGGCAGCTCCAACTCGCCATGTTCGTTCCTTCGAGGTCGGCGCGCAGGGCCCGGACCGGGTTCGGGTTTCGTGGACAGGATGTCGTCGGAGATCCTGGCTGGTCGATTCAGGAAAGTCTGGTCTGACCGTGACGGGGGACTGAATTGCCGTTTCTTTCAGGAAACGTCCAGTTACCGGAGTTACCAGTTTCAACCAGGGGGTGGTAACTTTTGCCGCCCATATAAACAAAGGGATGCAAGCCCCTTTTGTAGTAGTGGTTACCAAGTTACCAAGTTATAAATATATATATACATGAGGAAGAGAGAAGGCCTATAGGGCCAACTAGTACCCCAGCCCCTCCCCTAAGCATGGGTCCCGGGAAAGTGGTAACTGGGTAACTGGGGCCTAAATTCAAACGCTGACCAGCATTTTTGTGGTTACCAGCCCCTGGTTTTTTGAGGTAACAAGTTACCAGGAATCGCCCGATTTCGACTCGAAACGGCCATTTCGAGTGCTCCGCGGTGCTTTCCGCAGCCGAACGATGGACGGCAATCGCCGTCCTGGGAGCCAGCGGACCGCGCCGGACCGCGCGTTCGGAGCGGTTTCACCCAAATTCTGCAGCGAGAACGATCGCCATGATCGCGAGATCGATGCCGATGGCGACAACGCCGATCACCAATCCGGCGATCGCGAGCCCTCTTCCGCGATACCCGAGTGGTGATTTCAAGAGCAGTCTCAGGGCTAAGACCACGCCGATCAGGCCGAGCGGCAGAACTATGAACGGGGTCGTAGTGAAGCAAATCGCGATCAAAGACAGGACGAAGGGGAGCACTCCGCTTCCGAATCCACGGGTCGGAATCCCTGCCACTTCGGAGGCGTCCGTCGGTGTGCTCCGATGGCCAATTGAGGTCTGCGGCGGGGTGGTTGTCGATCGCACTTGCGCCCCAGAGACCGGAACCGATTGTCGCCCCGGGAGAGCGACCGGAGTCGGGACGTAGACCGGCTGAAACACCACCTCATGTTCCGCTTCGGAACTGGCGTCGACAACCGCGGCCGGAGCTGACTTTTCGGCCTCCCTCGCGGACACCCATCGTGCGTAGTAGTCGGCAGATCGGGTCGGATCCTCGGCCACCCATATCGCGTCCTCCGCCGACAGTGTCAGCCCGAGCCGGCCTCGAGCCTGATCGCTGCGCAGGCACGCGCGGAACTGCTCGAGCGACGTGCCGATCTCCATTTGGCAAACCTACCGAGTCGCGGCGGCCGGCGGCGATCCCCAATAGGAGTGCCGCGCATGTCTCTGCTGTGAATACTGCAACTGCCACCCCACTCATCCAAGGCCTCGCCTGGTCAGGCGAATATCTCATCGCCACAGACCCAGATGTCGTCGACAAGCGCATCCGACGAAAGGCTCTCTCCGCTTCCACCGGCAAGTCCATGAAGGGCTGCCTGGCGAAGTACGCAGCCGAGAAGCTGCTTCCTCGTGAGAAGGACCCGTTCTCCGTCTCGGAGCTCGGAACGTCCACTCACGCGATCATCGAGGACATGTACAACATGCCCGCTGACGACCGCACCCTCGACGCTTTTCACGCGTTGAAGGACAGCCACGCGGACATCAAATGGTCCGCTGACGAGTTCGCCAAGGTGTCCGACACCATCAACCTCACCGACTGGGAGAAGACGAAGCTCGAATGGAAGGGCGAGATCGTTCGCCTCGGCGCGAGGGTCTTTGAGATCGAGGACCCGCGGCAGCAGACCACCTACAAGACGGAGATGTCCTTCGAGGGTGTCACCATCGCCGGCGGAGTTCCGGCGATGGGCTTCATCGACCGTGTCGACGTCATCGTCGTCCGCGAGAAGGACCGCTTCAAGATCGTCGACCTGAAGACCGGGAAGATGAAGTCGGCTTTCGACCTGCGACGCTACGGCGACGACCACGGCGACCAGATCCGTATTTATTCGGACGCGGTTCGCGAGGTCACCGGGGAGTCCGCCGCGGTCGGCGAGATTCACTACACCCAGTTCGGAACCGCGCGGGAGATCCCGCTGTCGGAGCTGATGATGGATCACACCCGCAAGGACTTCCGCGCGGCCTGGGACATCCACAACATCGTCACCGACTCCGGGAAGTTCCCGACGAAGACCGGTCCGCTCTGCGGCTGGTGCCCGCTCGTGAACGCCTGCCCGGCAGCGAAGGCCGCCGGCAAGTCCGTCAGCGACAAGGTGAAGGACGTGCCGCCGTCCGCGGTTCAGCTGGGCATCCCCACTGTCCGCACCGACGCCGTCCACTTCGGTTCGAAGCTTCCGGTGACCAACCCGGTTGTCGAACCGATCGCCGCATCGGCTGCGATCGCCGCGATCAAGTCCGCGCCTTCGACCGAGTTCATCCCGCTTTCCGACACCGCCCCGGCTGACCCGTTCGCCGGTGCAGACACCGCGCAGACGGCCTCGAACAGCACCGCGCATGTACCTGATGACAAAGCCGACAACAACGGAACAGGAACCAACATCATGTCCATCGCCGAATCTCTCTTCTCCGAAGGCAAGCCCTGGGAAGCGACCATCAACGGAAAGCTGAACGGCGCAAGCTACGCAGCGATCGCTGTGACCTCCATCCCGCAGATGGCCGGAGAGCTTCTCATCGAAGCCGGTCGCCCGCTGAACAACGCGACCATCGACCGTCTCACTGACCTGCTCGCGGAAATCATCATCACCGTCCAGAAGGACGTTCGCGGCGGGGAGTTCAACTGGGACGACGGGATCAACACCCGCATCCGCGGTGCTCTTCGTACGACCATCGAGACCCTCCCGCTTCCGTGGGATGCGACCGATGAGGCGGGATGGGTTGCATGGCAGTCCACTGCAACCAAGCGGACGACCATCTTCATCAAGAAGGGGCTCCGTCTGTTCAACCTCGGAACGACCATCGAAACGTCTTCCTTCTCGTCTCTCCTCCCCACGGCTGTCGCTTCGATCGCCAGCCCGAAGCCGGGCGTGCAGAAGGTCGCGTAACCGTCCCGGCGGGCCGCACCGCGCGGCTCGCCTCCCACAGATCACCCACTGAAAAACCGCTGCTTCGGCAGCATCCAACGAAAGGCACCACAGAACAATGGCACTCGACAAGGCAACCAAGGACAACATCATCGTCGCGGCGATCACCGGAGCCGGCCCCGTCGGCGACAACGCTGAGGCTTGGGAGGCGAAGGTTCTCGCCGGAGCTCGCAAGATCACCGCGGTCCTCTCCGACCCCGAGTCGGTCTTCGTGAAGGCGATCGACGAGATCGACTCCTCGACGAAGTTCGTCGCGCTTCTCTCGCTCGTGAAGAAGGAGGCGAAGTCCACCCGTGGCGTCCTCTACTTCCAGGACGTCCCCCGCATCGAGAACGGCGTCTCCCCGGCGCCGCTGTACACCTCGGAGCAGATCCAGGCCGCTCACGCGATCCAGGTTGCGGCGCGCGCCGCGGGCACGAAGTCGGCTGACATGCCGAAGCTTCCGGAGGGCCTTGAGGCGCTCCGCACGGAGCGCACCGACTCGCTCGACGGCTACAACATGGCTCAGGACGCTCTCGGCCTCATCGGCCACCGCGTCCTCGTCTACAAGGTGATCGAGACGATGAAGACGAACCCGAACCTGAAGGTCCGCGTCGTCCGTCTCGTCACCGACCTCGGTAAGTATGACGGGTATGTGGTCCCCGTCAAGGCTGCCCCAGTTGCGGTCGCCGCTGCCTAGCGCGAACGGAACGTCCTCATGAAAGGCCCCGCCGGGTGACTGGCGGGGCCTTTTGCTTGCGCCGCGCCGTACTTCCCGAGCTTCCTCTACAGTTCGATGACGCTGTCTAGTGGCAGCGCATTGACAATCGTCTTGATCGAGGCGAATGTCGATGAGGTATCCGCGTCGATCGCTTCCGTTCTTGCCGGCAGAATAGACGGCTGGACGGCGGTCATCGATCACGACTACCTCTCGGTCGACGATCTGTGGATGTCGGAGCGGTACCGCGAGCACAAGGGCCTTTCCACCTACTCGATCGGCCAGAAGGTGACGACGTGGTTCTCACACGTGCTGCCTGTAACCGCGGTTATGACTCGACGCGACGACCTCGTCGCGGGCGACCGGTACTTTTCCAGCCACTTCGGGGTGGCCGAGGTCAGGTCGGTGACAAGCCGTGGTCTCACCGCGACGATTCGCGGGACGCTGCAGAACCAGATCGAAATGTACGAGCGGGCGTCACTGGTCCCGAAGTTCTAGGCTCCGGAATCGACCGGCTCTACGAGCTCCGGTCCGTTCCCTCGCAACGGCCTGACCTGACGTATGTCGAGCGCTTCCGCGATGAGCACCGCAGCGTGGACCGCGTCGTCGACGAATTTCTGGTCCCCTTCGATCTCGGGGTTCAGCCAGTCATCGACCCATTCGCGGGGGAGCGGGACGGGGTTCCTGTCGTGGATTCCGGACAGCGGTTCGACGGCGTCGGAGGTGAGGATCGTCGCGGTCAGCGTCCAGAGCCCCGGTTCGTCTTCGGCCTTCGTCGTGTCCTTCCACCAGGAGTACAGGCCGGCGAGGTTCATCAGTTCGCCGTCGGCGGGGTGGATGTAGAACGGGGTCTTCTTCTTGGTGGCCGGGTCGGTCTGCCATTCGTAGTACCCGGACGCTGGAATGATCGCACGGTGCGTTTTGACCGGCCCTTTCCAGGTGGCTTTCTGAGTGATGCCTTCGGAGCGGGCGTTGAAGGTGGGGAACTTCGTTGTAAGGGTTTTCGACCAGGTTGGGGTGAGCGACCAGCGGGCCGGTTCCAGCCGGCGGAGCGTCTCCGCTTCCCCTTTGGCCGTTTCGAGCAGCACGGGGATCGTTTGCGTCGGCGCGATGTTCCAGCCGGGCCGCCAGTTGCGGAAGTCGCCGCCGGTGGCGACGTACTCGCTGATGAGCTCGTCGGTGGATTTGTCGAGGGAGAACCTGCCGCACATGGCTGTCATTGTCTCTCAGATCCCCGACCCCGCCCAGCCGATTCCGGCTTCTGCGCATAGAGGAGGTGAAGAACGAATTCACCCTCGAAGCGAGAAGACTCATGACTGACAGATTTGACGCGCAAACCGGCCGCCGCATCTACACCGCGGTGGAAAGACTGCAGGGCCATAAGGCCAACCTGGAACGGCTCCAACGGCGGCTCGCGGACTTTGAGTGGGAGGCTGCCCTCACTCTCGGCCAGCTGCTGAAACCGTCGATCATCACCCTGTCCATATCCGCCCCTGTGGCAACCGCTTCCATCTGGACTGCAAACGCCTTCTATATGCCGGTCGCCGGTCCCCTCCTTTTGTTTCTAGGCACGATCGCCGCCGTGACTGTGATTCTGTCGGTCCTGTCCTTGCTCGAGCGCATCGATTACTTTCGCACCGGAGCAGCGACGAACTTGCGCACATGCCAGGCCGACATCGCCGATACCGAACGCGCCATCGAGAACCTCGAGCAGGAGATCACGACGGTCCGGCGTCTGCAGGAGGAACGCGTCGAGAAGGATGCCGCGGAACCGTCACCGGTGGAGCTCCTCGAGGTGATTGTCAGCACCGCGTCCCGGAACGCGGAGATTACGGAGCGCGACGCTATTCTGTGGGCCATTGTCGCTGAGGACCCCGCCGATGAGGAGACCTGGGCTGCTATCGCGGCGTCGAACGGCTGGTCTTCGGAGCTGCTCGCCAAGGTCCGCGGCGTCCGCCGCCCGGCGATTGGGAGAGTGCCTCAAGAGCCGGAGGTAAACACGGCCGGGTGGGCCGGATGAGCGGCGTCGGTGACCGCGGTCACGGAACCTGCACCCCCGAGCTACACCAGCCCGCTGGACCGCCTCACATCACCGCCGACGACATCTCGTCGCTCGCGGCCGCTGCGGAGCTCCTGAGCCGTTTTCTGGGTTCTCCCACGAGGACCGCCGCGGGGTCGCAGAGTGTGAGCCATCACTCGTGAGCCACCATCGTTCCCTCGGATTCCGCCGCGGGCTTCCCGGCGCCGCGGTGATGGCCGGCGTTGCCCTCATTTTCGTGGCATCGACGATACCGGCCAACGCGTTCGTGAAACCTGCCGACCCGACGGTGACGTCAGCGTCTGCCGGATCGTCTTCCAACCCGCAGACCATAACGGTCAGCTCCACCGCGCTTCACGCCGCGTCTGCCCGCGATGGCTACGCCGTCACCCTCCCACCGCCTCCTCCGCCTCCGCCGGCCCCGGCGAGGGTGGTGTCCGGCGCGAGCTTCGACGGTCGCAAGTACACGTACAGCGCTGTCGCTGCCGGTGCTGTCCGCTGGCCTTTCCCTGACGGCTCCCCGATCGCGAGCGGTTTCGGTCCGCGGTTGGTCCCGAACTGCTCGTTCTGCTCCACCATGCATCTCGGGCTCGATTTCACTCCGGGCTTCGGTGTCCCTGTCCACGCGATCGCGGACGGTGTCGTCGTTCTGGTGAAGAACGATGTCGGCGGCCTCGGCAACCACGTGATGATCGAGCATGTGATCGGCGGCCAGCGTGTCCAGTCCGAATACGGTCACATGGGGATCGGCACAGTGGTTGTGAGCGTCGGGGAGACGGTCACGGCCGGCCAGGTCATCGGCCAGGTCGGATCAACCGGCGCGTCCACCGGCGCGCACCTTCACCTTGAGATTCATCTCGCCGGCGTTCCGGTGGATCCGTTCGTCTGGCTGCAAGCGAACGTGGGCTGATTTCGGTATCGCTGTCGCAGTTCCGGTGTCGCATCTGACTGTCATGATGGTCGCATGACCTCTGACTTCGCCGTTCCGCTTCATGACGCGGAGCATTTCGACGCGTTGCGCGGGTGGGCCCGTGGGATGACGACCTTGGTGGCGGCGACGGAACTGCTCATTCGCGCTGGTTTCGCTGGGTCGGGACGCCCCTGGGTTCGGTATGACAACGATGCCCACCGGCCTTGGATCGACTTCGACGAGATCCCGAACCTGTGCGGGGCGATGTCCGGTGGCGAGCAGCGGCTTCTCCGCATCGCGGCGTCGATAGGCGGAACGACGCTGATCGATTTGGGCAGCGAGGTGGCGGGCCTCGATCGAAGGCTGACGGAACTTGTCTCCGTCGCGATCATCCACGCGGCAGGCTTCACGGAACCCACCCGCAACATCGTGTGGGAGGGCGACGACAGAGTGGTCGTCACCGTCCCACCGTTGGCTCAGTGGCCGGATGTCAGGTCGTAGGTTCCTTGTCCGTTACGGGAGGGTGAGCTGCACATCCTGGCTGGCGGAGCGTGTCCCGTCGGTGACCGTGACGGTGACCGTGCTGTCGAACGCCGCTGCCGTGCCGGCGTTGATCGGAATCGCGGTGAGACGGTTCGTTGTTGTCCCGTCCCCGAGCTGGCCGCTGCTGTTCTGGCCGAAGCCGACCAGCTTGCCGCCCGCTGTGACGTAGGTACTGCTGTCGCCTGCGAACACAGCAGTTGCGTTCGAGCTCGTGAGGCCAGCGTTCAGATTCGACGCCACCGGTGAGGTCTTGTTCGCGGAAGGACCGATTCCCAAGCTCGCGCCATTGCCCCAGCAGTACAGACCTCCGTCGGCGACGGCGCACGTGTGGTTGGCACCGCTGGAGACCGATGTCACCGTCTTGCCGAGCAACGCTCCCGCCGCGGTGACCACGGCTTTCGGCGTCAGACTTGAGGTGGTTGTTCCCAGCCCGAGCTCGCCGGAGCTGTTGGTTCCCCAGCAGTACGCCGCACCTGACGCGACTACGCACGCGTGGAACGCAGCTGCGCTGATCTCGGTGACGGTTTTCCCGTCCAGCGGAGTTCCGGTGGTCGCGGTGATTGCGGTGGGGACGAGCTTGTCTCCAGCGAGGCCGTTTCCGAGCTGCTGGCTTGCTCCTGCGCCCCAGCAGTACCCCGCACCGGACGCGATCGCGCAGGTGAAGTTCTGGGCGACGGAGATTTGGGTGACAGTTTTGCCGGCGAGCCCTCCGGTCGCTACAACCGGAACTGACACCTTCGAGTCGACCTGGTTTCCGGTTCCGAGAGCACCGTTCGCGGCGCTTCCCCAGCAGTAGGCCTTTCCGTCGGCGATGGCGCAGGTGTGCTGCACCCCGGCGGCGATGTCGGTCACTGTGTGCCCGACGATGGCTCCCTGCACGGCCACCGGCACGAGGCTGTTGGTTGTCGCGTTGTTTCCGAGCTTTCCGTTGGTGCCCTGGCCCCAGCAGAACGCTTTCCCGTCAGAGATGGCGCAGGAGTGGTAGGTGCCGGCGCTGACCTTGGTGACGGGCTTGCCGCCGAAAGCTGATGCGGTCACGGCAACGGGGACGTTCGATTGGGTGAAGGTGCCGTTGCCGAGGCCGCCATACGCGTTGTAGCCCCAGCAGTACGCGGCGCCTTCTGAGATTCCGCATGCGTCGTATGCGCCGCCTTCAACTGAGGTGAAGTTGCGGCCCCATGCGCTCGGACCGGTGAAGATCCCGGTCGCGGAGTCGAACGTGACACCCGACGGCAGAGTTCCCGTGTAGGAGAAGCTGAGAGCACCGGAGCCGCCGGCAGCGGTCGGAGTCACCGACTGGGACGAAGCGGCACGGTCGAACACGCCGGATGAGTACGACAGTGAGACCGCGGGGATAACCGGCGCGGTGTACCCGGTGAGACGGTTGACGAGCGCCTGCACTCGGGGGATATCGAAGCCCGCAGGCAGAGCGCTGGCGATCGCCGCGGGAGCCGCGAACCGCGCGGTCCCGGCGACCTCACCGATGCCGCCCGCCATGGTGTACCCCTCGTTCTTCGCGTCGAAGACGGACGGGCTCATGCTCGTCTTGAGGAATACGCGGCCGGTGGGAGATTTGGTTCCGGCAACCCAGCCTTCCTTGTCAGCGTCGACGACGAGATGCTGGGCGGGTTTCTCGAAGCTGACCTTCCGGGCCTCATCGCCCCTCGGGTCGGCTGTCGAGTCGTAGGAGAACCAGCTGCCGTCAGCGACGTGGGAGGCGGACTCCGCTGTCGTCACCGATCCGAGGTTCTGCTTGGCGGCTTCGTCCTGGGACCAGGGGACAATCGCGAAGACGCTGACTGCGATGATCCCGGAGATCACCCCGATGACGAGCACTCCGACCATGATCGATGCGAGGTCGATGGCTGCGCGCGGGTTGCGGAGGACGGAGCGCATGCGCTGCGCTGCGGAGAGGAGGCTGGGATTCAAGAGGGAGCACCAATTCAGTAGGAAGACGCGCCGTTCGGTCCCGTCATCCTCAAGAAGGGCGCGGTCACGCAAAATCGTCACCCGAATCTGGCCGGCAGGGCTCCCGCCCGCGGACTACAGCTTCGAAATCGATTTGACGACCGACCTCGGCCGATACTGCTCCCCATCGCTGGAAGATACGAACGGGATCATGCCGACGGCCAGATGCGGCAATCGGAGCGCAGCACGCAAGGAGAGGTCGTCTCCGAACCATTCCCGACTCATGGAGAACCCGTTGATGTAGCGCAACTCCAAGCCATCGCGGAATTCCTCCCCCTCAACTGCACCGTTCGCGGCTACACGGAGATCCGCGTCGTCGCCGCTAAATTCGACGACGTATGCGCATCCACCCCGGAGTACGGGCTTTCGCCATGCGTGCGCTTGATCCGCATCGGACCCTGGCACACAAACCCGTTCATGTCGCTGCTCAGCAGCTCCCAGTCTGAGAACTCGGCGTTCAACCGGGCGTACCTCACTTTGGTCATCCCGTATTTGCCGAGTTCGCGCTGACGGTCCAGCCACCGGGCGAGCCGGAGCTCCGTTTCGCTGCTGCCGGAAATCAAAGGCTCCCCAGACAGTCGCACGAAACCGATGGTCTCATCGACTGTCTGCGACCAAACATCGTTCTGGATTCTGACATTTTCCCAACCGGGGAACACACCGTCGAGGTCTCCTTTTCGGCTGGACGACAACATTCCGTCTTTGAGTTCCCTGCGGCGGGTGGTGAGCCACGTCTTGTAGTTGACGGAGCCGTAGTCGACATCCGCCCTGCCTGGAAGTCGGTTGTGCTCGTTCACGAAGTGGGTGAGTTCCGTGATCGCACGCCGCCACAGGGTATCGAGCACGGCCTGCTGCTTGGGGGAGAGTGTGGACAGTTCGTCTACGTGGTCTTGGGGGCACATGGTTGTGTCGTTTCTATTCCGGGCTTGGGTGTCTCGGTGTATCCAAGATTCCATGCGCGGCAATTCTGCGGCGGGGCTAGGTGCCACCGCAGGTCAGTCGCAGCCTATGCCGTCGCCGTCCGGGTCAAGAGCTCTCGTGTACCCGGGCGATCCGATGGATATCGGCGCTTTCCCCGCCGCGATGACCGCGGCGCAGTCCGGGTAGACCGGATCGGAGGCAGCTTTGGCCACCTGGTGCGCTTTGTCGACCAGGCCGAGGTCGTTGATGCCGCCGACCGCGCTGGAGATTGCGTTGCTGCTGTCCACCGGCGCAAGAGATTTCGTCGCTGTCGGCGCCGGGGTCACCTGCACCGCGGCGGCGGCCGGTCGGGTGTTGCTCGCCAGAACGGCAGGGATAGCGAACACAGCGCCGACGATGACGACGACCGCCAGAATGATCACCACGAGTACGGCGGGGAGCTTTCGTTTCGGTTTGGTCGGTTTCTCATTCGTCGATGGCAGCGCGACAGTGGCGATCTCGGCGGCCCCGAGGGTGATGTCTTCCGCTGGTGCTTCGGTGGTGTTCTGGATCCGCTGAGTCCATGCCTGGCCGTCCCACCATCGCATCCCGTTGCTGTTCAGGGGGTCCGGAAACCAGCCTTCGGGCATGTAGGTCATCGATGTGTTCCAGTTCTGTGGGTTTCGAGAGTGAGAGGTCTGTCAGTCATGAGAAGAGGGCCGCCACGCAAATGACGGCCCTCGTCCGATCGGGGTCAGTCCCAGTCGTTGGTGGTGGCGGAAGCGGCCACGCGCCGGCCGGTCGGTGCACGAAATTCGTCCACCTCACCTTCGGCGGCGGGGACCACGGCGGGATGAGCGGCCTCGGCGGCCGCGGCGGTGTCGGCGCGGCGCGGGATGATCAGAGTGAATGGCTCTTCTGCCACCTCGACCTCAGCTGCGATCTCGACCGCAGCCGGCTCCTGAGTCTCGGAATACTCTTCCTCAGCGAACCGGTCCGCGGCTGCTGGTTCAACGACGGAAGAGTCGATCTCGGGCTCAACTACCGAATCGTCCCCCTCATCGAGAAACTCGACGACTCCGGACCACTCGTCGACGGTGATGCCGACGCTTTGCGCTGGGGCGACGAGGTGAACGGCGACGCCCGCGGTTTCGAGGATGTCGTCGGCGAGTTCACCCCAGGTGAGGCCGGTGTCTCCTTCCTCGTCGATCTTGTCGTCGATCCAGACGACCTTCTTCACGTCCGGGTGCGCGAGGACGTACGCTTCGATCGCGCCGACTTTCCACCAGCCGTGATCCTCGCCTTCTCCGGAGGTGAGCGAAGGGAGCGGGCCGCGGCCGATGAGACCCGCGAAGGCATCGTTGGCCTGCGAGCTCCAGTCGGTCGCCCAGACCACGGTCGCGCGCGCGCCGCCGATTGCCGCGCCCAGCGCCGGGGACACAGCGCAATGGCCCATCCCGCTGACATCCATCGACTCCCAGTTGCCCCAGGTCGGGTCTCCTGCCGTGGCGGCGATCGGCGAGAAGACCCCGTCGACGTCAAGGAAAACGACAGCGTGCGGGATGTCGTTGGTTGCGAGAGGTTCGGCGGTCACGGGGTTCGGTTCCGTCGGCACCATCTCGTCGTCGTCGTCGTCCAGACGGAAGAACGAGTCGTCGAACGGGGCGGGCTCCGCGACCGGCACATCTGTGACAGGCTCCTCGTCGTCCATCTCAGCCATCAGCGAGTCGAAGTCGATGTTGACCTCAATGACGCCGAGGTCCTCGAGCACGACCTGGGCCTCGGCGCTCGCTCCGAGGTCGCGGAACTCCGCGGTTGACTCGGCGGGCTTCACCATCAGGGCGCTGAGATCCACCTTCTCGCTTTCCGGGATCGGGTCACGACGTTCGGCCAGTTTCCGAGCGAAGGTCTCCTGGCTCGGCTCGAACCAGACCTGGATGATCTCGGCAAGTCCTGCGCTGGTCTCCCACAGGCCGCGGCCGCGGGGCACATGGTCGCCGAGCGACGGGGCTTCCACCCAGTTTTTGAGAGCGCTCTGACGGTCGCCCTGCGTGCCGTTTCCCATGAGCATTCGGGAGAGGTTCACCTTGAGGTCAGCCGCTCCCGGGATCGTGTCGAGCATTTTCGCGGACAGCTTCTGAGTGGCGAGCACCAGTGTCACGCCGGCGCTTCGAGCTTCGCGGGCAATCTTCCCGGTCAGAGTTCCGATGCGCGCTTTCGCCTCGTTGTCGCGAATCTGCTGCTGGCGTTCGTCTTCGACTTCGGGGTCCTCCGATGCTGTCTTGCTGACGGCGTCGGGCTGCATGAGGCTGGTGAACTCGTCCATGACGAGGTAGATGTGCTTGGGGCGGATTTCTTCGGGCAGGTCTCGGTAGCCACCGACGCCGTGAGCTGCGTTCAGGCTCTTCCGACGCTGGACTTCCTTGTACACGTGCTTCATGACCGCGTCGGCTTCGGAGACGGTGGACGCGAACGCTCGGGCGTACGGTCGGACGAATCCGAAGTCAGCGCCTCCCTTGGTGGGGTCGACCACGTAGATTTCGCATCCCTGCACGGCGGCCGGGTAGAGGACCACCTGCAGGCTGACAGACTTGCCACCACCGGACGCGCCGGCGATGAGGACGTGCGCGTCCACTTTCGGGTCGTAGGAGATCGGGTTGCCTTCAACTCCGGTGGCGAACGGCATGATCCCGTCCACGCTGTCCACGAATGTCCAATCGACACTCGCGGAATCTGGAAGCGGGTGCACCTTGCTGACGAGGAGTCGGACGGAGGAGGCTCCATCCACTCCCGCACGAACGTCGACAAAAGCGTTCTTCGTCGCCGTTTTCAGCGCCTCCACGGCCTCTTTCACCCGACCTCGAGTCAGCGGGGCGGGAAGCTCGAAGTCGATCACCTGGACGTTCTCGTTGGTTGAAAGCAGTTCCGTTTTCAGGAGCTTCGGTAGAGCACCTCCGTCACCGAGGACTTTGGTGACCAGGAAGGCCTGCTCCCAGTCGAGGCTGGTGACATAGTCCTGGTTGGAGAGACGCATCCTGGTTCTGGCGAAGACGAATCCTGGTGTGGCCGGGTCAGCCCCAGCGACAATCACGACCACCCCGTCGCCGCCGTCGGCGACGCGAAGCCACTGGCTGTTCAGCGCCTGGCGGATTTTCTGCGCCTGAGTGCGGACCTCGGCGATGGTGACTCCGCCGTAGAGCTTCACCTGCATCTTCCACATGTGGCCGCGGGACGTGCGTTCCGTCAACGGAATCGAGCTGATGACCTCCGGGCGGGCGAGCTTGGAAACGTCGAACGCCCGGTTCAAAAGTCCGGCGAGGAGCCACCCGGCCGCCTTGTTGTTGTCGGAAGGCTGGATGGTGTCCGGAGTGCTCGGAAGCTCATCGGCCGACCAGTAGATCGCGATGGCCTGCTGGTGACGGCCGCCCGGTTTGACGCCCTGATGGCCGGCCAACCCGGTGACGCTGACGAACGGTGCCGCTTTGAGCGTGGTCGCCAGTGCGGGCTCAATTCGCACGGCGGGCTGGATGAACTCCATGATCGATACGCCCTGCGGGACCACGAAGGGCTGGCAGCACAGAGTAGCGTAACGTGCGCCGGTGCCGCCGCCGATCGGGAGCCTCGCCTCGACGTAGACCGGGTGCTGAGGGAACGGCTGGCGTGCGGCTTGCTTGAGTACGTCCTTCCACCGCTCGGCCCATTTGGCGTCGACGGCCATGTCGCGGAAGCGGCGACCCACGCTGGGGTCGGTGAATTCCGGTGCGTCTTCGGTCAACGCTCCGTAGTAGATGATCCGGTTTTCGGCGTCGACGATGACTTCCACTCCAAGCTCACCTGAGAGGTGCCGCGCGGCCGCGCGGATCCCGCCGATGCCGCCTGGGGTGTCGGGGAAGGACCACTGGGTCGCCCACGCACCGGGGATCGGAACGGGAACCTTCTCGGTCTCCTCCGGTTCCGGCTCGTCGAGGATCTCCGATTCGTCGTCATCGTCGTCCCAAGGTTCGTCTTCTTCGATCTCAGCGACGGCCGCCCGGGCGATGTCCTTCTTCTGAATGAAGATGGGCCGGCCGAGCTTCCCTTCTTCGCACACCCAGGCCATCGTCGATTCGACAGCCAGATCGAACAGGTCCGGATCGGTTTCGTTGGTGGCCAGAGACGGAAGCTCTCCCGTGTTCCAGATGACGATCCGGATACGGAGCGGGTGCGCGGTTCCGGGGATCGGCTGGCCGGAAGCGTCCACATCTGGGACGTTCAACATCGCGACCCTCCGGCCGGATCCGAGCTGGATGGCGATAAGCGGAGCGAGTTTCAGCAGCGTCGCGGCGGCTCCGGCAGATGCGGAAGCTTCGAAGGTGTCCACCACGACGTCGTCTCCGAACTTCTGGTGGGACAGCATCCGGGGCGCCTGGTCGAGCTTCATCTCGCTTGACACCCAGCGGGGCTTCCATTCAGCTCGAGCGGCGACGAGGTCGCGCCATTCGCTGAGCACGCCTGCGCGGAGTCCGGCGTGAAGGATCGCTCCGGCGACCACGAAAGCGAGCGCAATACTGATCTCCCACAGCTGCACCGGGGACACGATCGTCCACAGCTTGTAGTGGGCTGCACCTACCCCGAAGGCGAGGGTGACGGCGAATGCGGCGCCGGCCGCGCCGATAATCAGACCAACGGTGCGCCCGCGAGCTTCACCTTGGACGCCGGCAACGAGGTGCTCGAACGCGGTGGAGGGTGCCTGATCTTCCGGGGCGGAGTTCGCGCGGATGGATGAGGCAAGCTGGTTGATCACGATGTAGACCGCGGCAGCGTCGATGACCCGACCCCAGTTTGAGAACTCGTTCGTGGGAATTGCCGCGGCGACGACGGCGAGGCCGGCGGCTACCCAGAAACTGAACTGGGTGGACAGCTGAGAGATGTGCCAGGTGCCGAGCGGGCGCAGGAAGAACAGTTTGCTGTTCGCCAGAGCGTCGATCGGCTTCTCTCGCTTCTCGAACCAAATCGGGAACCAGGCCTTGCCGGGAACCATGAGGGACCATTTCAGGCTGTCCCACATTCGGAAGGACAGCATCGACTTCTCCTCCGCGGGACCGCTTGCCCAGACGAGGCCGGACTTCTCCTTGTATCCGGTCATCTGAGGCGCAGTGGCGAGGAACCCGGCTGCGATGAAGCCCACGTACATGACCAGGAATCCGGGGTATCCGTACCAGAGCGCGACGGCGGAGGCGGCCACGGAACCGGCCGCCACGATCGGGGAAAGGTTCGTCTGGGATTCGGGGGCTTTCGTAGCCATGGGAGTTTCCTTCTAGTGCGGTGTGCGAGATCAGTTCTGCTCGACGAGATGAGGGTGGGGGGTCGGCTACTTGGTGAGTTTCGCCAGCGCGGAGAGCAGGTTTGCATCTGCGGGACGTCGGCCGTAAAGGCGCCCGGCCCGTCCGACGGTGAGTTTCGTACCGTCGACGGTTTTGGGGTTACCGGCGCCGGCGAACAGGGTCAGGTTCAGTGGGGTTTTGCTTGACGGCCAGACGATGAGGCTGATCTTCACGTCAGCTACGGGGGTCCCGAGGTATTTCGCGTAAGAGTCGCGTGCCATGGGGAGCGTGCGCTTCTCAGCCGGGTAGGAGACGCCGGCCTTGCCGGTGGTGGCGAACCTTTTCCACCCGCGGTAGGTGCGTCCCGCCAGGGTCCAGTAGAAGGCGCCAGCCCAGACCTTCGTGTCGATGATCGTGACCGTGCGTCCGGAGACGACAACATGGTCGACGTTTGCGTTGACCCCTTTGATCGGGATGCTCAGGTCGTGGAGGATGCTCGGTCCGCCGGGCGCGTGCGCGAGCTGATTTAGGATCTCGGCCGTACGGCGCTCGCCTTTCGCTCCGATCCGTCCGACCGCCTCATTTGCGGTGAAGGTTGCGCCGGCGAGGGACCCGCCGGGCGTTCCGATGACCTGGCCGGGGTAGCGGACGCTCACGCGTGGATCCCGAAGAAGGTCGCCTGCACCCACGGGAGCACAGTCAGGATGATGCCACTCAGGGCGATGGCTGCGACCACACCGATAGAGATCCAGAAGCCGACGGGGCTGCGGAAGAACGCTTCGATCTTGTCGTTGTCGAGGTCGTGAGAATTGTTGGCCATGCCCAGTAGACATGCGGCGGATCAGCCTGCGAGCAGACCCTGCCTCACGTCAGGCGAGAATGTCCGCTACCGGTCACGGCCCAGAGTCTGAAACCGGGATGGTCGCACTGCTCGACTGCTTGCCGTTACCAACGCTTGCGTCATGGAAGTAGGCGCGAATTGCCACGACCTTCGACATGGGGAGGGACCCGGTGATCCGATCCACGTTCGGGTACTTCGCATAGCTGCCACCGTCGACTCTCACTACAGACAGCTGCGTTGTGCTGCCGTCCGCTAGCGTCGCCTCGAGCTCGCGCATGCAGTAGTTGGCGTAGTTTGGGCAGGCCGAGTCCGGCTGGCCGAATCCGTTCGCGGTCAATGTCACGTCGAAGCTGAAGTTGTGAGAGGTCGAATCTCTCGAGATCGAGTTGACCACCAAAGTCGCTTTCGCCCCAGAATATGGGTCAGTGACCGGGGTGGCTGCGCTGGTCGACTGCTTGCCGTTCGCGACGCTTCCGTCTTGGAAGAAGGCGCGAAGAGAGACAATCTTTCCTTGATAGGAGGAGCCAGTGAAACGCTTGGTGTACGGGTAGGTGGCATATTCGCCCCCGTTCACCCGGTCTGCTTGGAGCACGGTGGTGCTCCCGTCCGCCAACGTTGCCTCTAGCGATTCCGTGCAGTAGTGCCCGTAGGACGGGCAGGCCGAGTCCGGCAGACCGTAGCCGTTAGCGGTCAGGGTCGCGTCGAAGTTGAAGAATCCGGTGGTGGGATCCCGGGTGATCGAGTTGATCGCAAGCGATGACGTCGCGCCTTTGTACGGGTCGTTGATCGGAACCGAAGGGCTGCCTATTTGCACAGCCGGCGTGTAGTGGTAACCGTCGAACAGGTAGGCCCTGAGCGAGACGACCTGCCCCTGGAATGTGGAGCTGACGATGTTCTCAGTGTGTGGGTAGATAGCCGCGGCACCTCCCGCCGTGTAGACAGTGGCGAGGATCGACTTTGTGCCGTCTACGAGTGTTCCCTCGATGACCTGAGCGCAGTAGGAAGACGCGGTCTCACAAACCGCTCCAGCAATTCCGTAGTCCTTGGCCACGACGTTCACGTCGATGTTGAGGTATCCGGTCGTCGCGTCGCGGGAGATCGAGTTGACCTCCAATGACACGGGGCCGGCAGGCGCGGGTGGGATGACGACAGCCCCCGAGCCACCACTAGCTGGCAGGCTGTCCATCGCGGTACGGATGTCGGTGACACAACCGAGAACGGTGTCTGTCACGTCGCTATCGAACGGGGCCACTTCAGCGCTACTGCTGGTTGAGAAGAAGTCCTTGCCGGTTGCCGAGCGGGACACCGCCACGTAGCAACCGTGGTCGGTGTCGACAGCTACAACTGTGCGATCCGAGGCCTGGATGAGCTTCGCGGCGACCAATTCACTCATGGTGAAGTATCCGCGGTGAGGCACGACGAGGTCGCCTTTCACGAATGCGACCGACTCGGCCGTCCGAACGGAACCGAGCGATTGTTGAGCTGCGCTATTTTGCGCCCATGGGATGACGGCGAACACGGAAACAGCGATGACGGAGCCGATGACCCCGATAACGAGAACGCCCACCATGATGCTCGCAAGGTCGATTGCTCCCCGTGCGGAGCCAAGGCTCGCGCGGATCGCTCTCATAGCTCGAGACAAGCGTGGGACTAGCGTCATTCTGGATCCTCCGATTGGGCGTCCGGCGTTCGCCGTAATCCCCGTCGATGTTCGGGGCGCCCCAATTAGCGCCTATGACACACAGACATGCGGCAGATCGCAACGACCCGAGAGTCGCCGCAGTCTCGCGCATGCGCTCGCTGGCAGCTTTGTTGTCGAACGGGGCTGCCGCTTGTGGGCGCCGCGACCTTTTCTGGAAGCGAATCCCAGCTGGCTCATCACCCGCCGCGCGAGATGCCTCCCCAGCCGAATCGGTCGACGAGCAGGTCAACGACACGCAACGTTGACCGTCGCCAGTGCTTGAGAAATCAGTCCCTATTCAGCAGCGGCCGGCTCCCGCATCAGCTGCGCAGCTTCTTCGAGGACGGACACAGAGGTTCGGCCCATCTGGGCGCACAACGCCCGGAGCACTTCGATGTCTGGGACCTTCGCGCCTTTGGTTATCAGGCCGACCGCGGATCGGTTGACTCCGGAGCTACGGGAAAGGCTCGAGTCAGTGATCTGTTGCCGTCCCATCTCCGCACGGAGAACCTCCGCCACTGCGAAGGTCAGCGGGCCGGGCTGCGTATTGCGTCCGCTGGGCATGACACCACTTTAGGTGTTGGAGCTTGCGCCCTCGTTGAGCGCCAGCGATGTTGCGTGGTCGATCCGGAGTTGGCGCAAGATATGCGACAACTGAGGCGTGTCCTCAGCGGCTGCTCTGAGCCGCGAGCAACAGCGTCTCGAGTTTTGAGAGATCTGCTTCGGCTGCAGCGATCCGATCCTTCGACCGCATCACAACGTGGTGCCGGTTCAGGTGCCATTTGGCCACCATGACCGGGCGGAGGATCGCGGTGATCCCGGCGGTCGCGGCGAGCACCAGTGCGTACGGCTTGATCGGATCGGCGTGCACCTTGCGCGCCCAGAGGACGATGGCCAGCGCCACGATGAAGTACACGAGGTGCTCCCACATGGGGATGCCGAGCACGTACTCCATCCGGCGCTTCTTCCGCAGCAGGTCGTTCAGGCGCCGGCGGGCAGCTTCAGCATCGCGCATCAGTTGGGCTCTCTCGTCGCTCATCGGTCGAGACGCATTCTCTTTGGCGGTTTCGTGTCCGCCACGAACCCGAACGCCTTCCCGAACTCCCGAGTCCCCGGGGTGAGCTCCGGCCGGGAGATCGACGGGACGGGAATCTTGCTGAGCCCCGCGGCGGCAAGCTGCACCCGGTGAAGGTCCGGCGCCGTGCGGCCTTCTTTGAGCCAGTGGGGGACGGAGCGCAGCATCGACATGTTGTCGAGCACGGCGGTTGCCCAGTCGCCGTCCGGGGCAAACGGCACGTCGTCTTCTGACAGGAAGGACGCTCGCTCCCACAGCGCTTCCGGGGGTCCGGTCGGACGTTCGCAGTCCAGCTCGAAGAATGACGGGGAGACGACACCAGGCTCCGGGAACCATTCGCGCCAGTCGGCGACTCCCATCCGGGATGCGACCCGGTCGAAGGAGACTCCGGGCATCTCGCCCACGGTCTTCCGCACGAGCTTGAAGAGGTTGTTCCGGATCCGGTTCCCGCCGGCGTTGTCTTTACGGTCCGGGTCGATGAGGACGAAGACGACGGTGAGCCCTGACTCGTCCATCCGGCGGCTGGCGATGAGCTGCGCCCAGTGCTTCACTTTCATTTCGAGCGCACGGCCGCCGCTGGCGGTCACCTCGATGGCGATCCGCGCGCCGTCGTTGCGGATCACGGTCATGTCGGCGGCACGGTTATACGCCGCACCGCTCGCGGGAAGGCCGAGGCCGGAGTAGCCGTGCAGGTCGGCGGAGGACAGCTTCTCGCCCACAACGGTGCCGACGTCGCAGAGTTCGGCGATGCGGAGCGCGAGCTCCATGGTGATGACGTTGTGCCGGTCGTGGTGTCCGCCGCCGATGGTGTTCTTCAGCCCCGCGGTTGTGGACAGCCATTCGGCGTAGGTGAGGATCGGGGCGACGTGCTTCTCGAACCCGCCGCCGGCGTTCAGCCGGTACAGCGCGCCGCGCGCGGTATTCCGGGTGGTGAAGAGAACGTTGGAGAAGATGCCGACGTCGACGAGTTCGGTGGTGAACAGGTCCGTCATCGTCTTCGACTTCCCTGTCGCCAGGTGCGGCAGTCCGGTGAACGCGGCGAGCTGCTCCCCGGTCGCGGACCGCCAGGAGTCAAGGACGGAGAGGACATTCAGGTGCGCTGGAAGTCGGGACACGTCGGTGACTTTCATCGCTGCGGTCTCCTCGTCAGCGACCAGGTATGCGGGCAGTCGGCCGATGCCGGCGGCGACCTGGGACCGGGCGGACGCCGCGTCCACCCAGGATGCTTTCGCTCCGACTGGCCAGATGTCGGCGTAGTACGGGTCGATTCGTTTTCCGAGTCGCACGTCGTCGTCCGGGCAGGCTGAGGGGATGTTGTCGAACCCGAGCAGGGGAAGGGTGATGGTCAGAGCGGGGGCGTTCTCGCCGCCGACGGGGTTCACCGGCTTGGTGCGGATGGTCGCCGCTCCGAGGTTCGTGTCGCTCATCGGTCCGTCTCCGTTGCTCCGGCGAACTTCTGGATGTACGAGTACGACTCCATGATGGATTCGAAGTTCGACAGCTTCACGGTGAAGGGAGGCTGGCGGACGCTGTTGACCCGGGTGCGGACGATCGCTTCGTATCGGGGGAGGTTCGCGACATCCGCGGTGGTCCAGACGCTTCCGTCGGCGGTGAGGTCGGCGACGATCTGAGACATGACGGCGGGGACATCCTGCGTGTACGCGAAGATCGTGCCGAACCCGAGGACCGACTCGCGCACCTGGGCGGTCAGCTGGCTGGACCTTTGGGTGGCGAAGACGGGGATGACGCCGAAGCTGCGGCCTTTGTCTTTCAGCCATTCGATGACGTCGGATGAGGACCCGGCGATCTCGCTGAGCTCGTCAGCGAAGATGGAGACGGTTCGCTTCTCCTCAGACCAGGTGGAGCAGTTGCGCTGGATGGCCTCGTACAGGGAGTACATCAGCAGTCCGGACATGTCGTTTTTGAGCTGCCCGTCGACCTGCTGGCCGGAGGCGGAGGATCCGACGTTGACGATGACGCCCCAGTGGTTTTGAAGGACGTCGTCCCAGCTGACCCGGGTGGGTCGCGCCCACCAGCTTTCAGCGATGAGGAGTGCGCCGGCTTTGTTCCGCGGCGCTTCGGTGGCGGACTTCCGCTGCGCGGGGGTGACCCCGGCGCCGAACAGTGTCGAGAGCTCCTGGGCTGCGACACCGAGATCGTCGGCGTCGGTCGCTTTGACTCGGGCGGCTTCGGAAAGGATGGCGCTGCCGAGCGCGACTGCCGCTTCGTCCCCGATACCGCCGAGGAGGATGTTGGCGTAGTAGAACGGTGACGCGTCCGCTCGAAGTCCGTTGACCTGCGCGGTGATCGACGCGTTGACGGATAGGGCACCGGTGAAGACACGGGTGAGCATGTTGAAGGAATGCGCTCCGATGGACTCGACACCCCAGACGTACTTCATGGCGTTGACGATCGAACGGGCTTGCTGCTGCAGCGTGCCGGTGCGAGGGAACATGTCGATCGCTGGGGTGTTCAGGTCGGTGAGGTCGGCCAGGCCGACGGAGTCCTGAACCTTTGTGGCCAGACGCTGGTAGGTGGCGGCACCCTCACCTTTCGTCTCCAAGGCGATGACGGCGTTGCGCGTGCCGGGGAACCCGTCGATGCCGGACGGGTTCGACCGCTCCATGCAGGACCAGCTCCACAGGTTCCGGAGGGCGACCGACTTTCCTGATCCGGGAACGCCGAAGAAGGCGACGCCCTGCCAGAGGTCTTTCGCAGAGAGGGCAACCCATTTGTCGGCGGACGTGCCGATGCGCGGGCCGATGATGCTGTTCATGGACGCCGGCGCTTCACGGACCATGGTGGACATCTCCCCGGACGCGTTTCCGGAATGCGGTGCGACGAGGCTGACGGGGATCTCCTGACCGACCAGGAAGGCCCGGCGCTGGAACGCGTACCCGCCTCCTTTCGCTTTGGTGATGGATCCGTTCTCGTTCTTCTTCTCCTTCACCGGCTTCGACGGCGGGATGATCAGCGGTCGTGACACGGGAAGGCGGTGGTGGGCAAGACCCGCTCGGAGGCGGTCGTGAGCTCCGTGGATCTTTCCGATGAGGGTCAGCACCCCGAGCGCGGCGGCAAGTCCGCCGGCGGCGAAAGCCGCCACTGGCGCGAGTGCCGGCAGCTGCTGGGTGCCGACGACGTTCATCAGGACCCCGGCGGCGATCAGGGAGGGCGCGGCGACGAAGAAGCCGGCGCTGTCGCGGGCGCGCGACGTTGTCTCGAATCGTGTGGCCATGTCGAACCCGGGCATGGCGGCACCGGCCTCGCGGAGCAGCTGGCCAGCTTCATCGGCCGTACTGGCTCCCGCGTAGAAGGTCGCAACGAGCGAGTCGGAACGCCGGGAGTGATACTGCGGGTTCACGGTGTTCATCTGGGATTCGAGCCAGGTCAGCTGCCACCGGCGTTCACGCTGCGTCGGAGTGCGAAGAGCCACCGCAACCCATTGGCCGGGACGCATAGAGATGGCGAGGGCCCGGGAGACCGCGGCGGCGTCTGTGCCGGACTGGGTGTCGCGGGAGACGAGAGTGGGCATCCGTTCTGTCCGAAGCCAGGCGACGGATGCTGCATCGTCGAGTTCCGGAAGGGTGTCCACTTCGTCGGCTCGGGCGGCGACTGCGTGAGCGAGATGCAGGGCGGACTGCCGCGCGTTCGGGGACTCCGGGGTGAGCATGTAGTGGGCGAGGCCCGAGTCGACTCGGGTGGTCAGCAGGATCGTTCCCGGGGCGACCGAGGAGGCGAAAACACCGGCGGCGGTGATGAACGTCATCGGGTTCGGGTCGAGGTTTCCGGATCGTGTGAGCTTCCACGCGGTCATCGGTTTCGCTGGTCTGCTCATACTTGTAAGTCATGCGGCGAAGGGGTGCGCGTTCCGGGCGATTGTCGGGTTCCGAGGTCCAGGAATTGAGGCGTCGGTCGGAGCGTCTATGCTCTGGCCATGGCACTCGAGCTCACCGCGGCGATGATGGCCGAATTGGTGACGGAGATGGCTGATGACCCCGCGCCGCGAAGCGGGACGGAAGCATACGAATGGGTCAAGTTCCTGCTGCACGGTGCCGGGCAGACAACGTGCCCGATCTGCCTCACCGAAATCGATCTGGCCCGGAAGTTCCCTCACCCGGCAAGCGTTGAGCTCGACCACATCCTGCCGTCCGCGCGAGGCGGCCGCCACACGGTCGGCAACCTGCAACTCGCGCACAAATACTGCAACGGCAGCAAGTGCGACGAACGCGCCATCGGGTACCCGTCAGTCGAGCAGGCGGCGTTCTTCCTCGGGCGGCGGACACGAGAGGTAGACGAGCCAGGATGGATGGCCCCAGCGCTCGGCCCTGCCGACCCAGCGTCCGGGCCGACGATCGCGCAGCTGAGAGCCGCGTTCAAGCGGGACTTCCCCGACTTCCAACCCTCGTGACCGGCGTCCTCCGAAAGCGTTGAACGGCTACCTACCGCTGGAGCAGAACACGAAGAATCTGCACGGTGAACATTTCGATGAGCGCAAGGATCGGCAGCGACGCGAAAGCACCGGTCGCCATAAGCAGGATCCTTCCTGACCTCACGAACACCCACGTCGCTTCCCGCATGTGCGCAGGCCGGGCCGAGGCGCGAATCGACAGATGCGCCGGCCAGTTGTCGCTGACCCCGCCGGCGACGAGGAGGAGATTCCCGACGATCATGCTGAGGGTGGGGAGGAGCGGATGCCATGCACCTGGAGCGCGCATATCGGAAAGCAGTAGCGAGCGGGACTGCCCCCGGTTTGGTTGACTCTTGACCTGTGGAGATTCGTCTCCGCTGGAAGGATGTCACCATGCCCAAGCCCTACCCGCCCGAGTTCCGCCGCGATGTTGTCGCGGTCGCTCGCAAGCACGAAGCCCCGCTGAACCAGATCGCGAAGGACTTCGGAATTTCGGAGTCGTGTCTGGCGTACTGGCTGAAGAAAGCCGACGTCGAAGAGGGGGTGAAGCCTGGCGTGACGGAGAAGGAGTCGGCTGAGCTGCGGGAGGCGCGGAAACGGATCCGGCTGCTGGAGCAGGAAGCCGAGGTAATGCGCCGCGCCGTCGCCTACCTCTCCCGGGATGTCAACCCAAAATGATGTACCCGCTGGTCCGCGAACTGGCCGTCGACGGAGTCCCCGTCACGGTGACCTGCCGGGTATTGCGCTTCTCCAAACAAGCCTTCTATCAGTGGCTCCGAAACCCCGTCTCGCAACGTGATTGGGACGACGCTCACCTGACCAACGCGGCGTGGGACGCCCACCGGGACGACCCCGCGTTCGGCTACCGGTTCATCAGCGACGAACTCAACCAGGCTGGCCTGAAGGCGGGCGAGAACCGGGTTTGGCGGCTCTGCTCCCAGCAGCGGCTCTGGTCCGTGTTCGCGAAGAAACGCGGCCTGAGGGGCAAAGCCGGCCCGCCCGTGCATGACGACCATGTCCAGCGGAACTTCACCGCGACACGCCCTAACCAGCTGTGGTTGACGGACATCACCGAGCATCGCACCGACGAAGGCAAAATCTACCTCTGCGCGATCAAGGACGTGTGGTCGAACAAGATCGTCGGCTACTCCATCGACTCCCGAATGAAAGCATCCCTGGCGGTCGCTGCGGCCCGCAACGCAATCGGGCAACGCGACATCGCCGGCACGATTCTGCACTCCGACCGCGGCTCTCAATTCCGCTCCAACGCCTTCGTGCGGGTGTTGAAGAACAACGCCATCACCGGGTCGATGGGCCGCGTCGGCGCATGCGGCGACAACGCCGCGATGGAGTCCTTCTTCGCCCTCCTGCAAAAGAACGTCCTCGACCGGCAACGATGGGCCACGAGGGAAGAGCTACGCCTCGCGATCGTGGTCTGGATCGAGCGAACCTACCATCGCAAGCGTCGGCAACGCCGCCTCGGCAAACTCACCCCGATCGAGTTTGAGACAATAAACATGGCCCTCAACGCCGCGTGAAACCACTAACCCACCGAGTCAACTGAACTCGGGGCAGTCCCAGCCGATGTACACCGAGACCAGGGCGACGCCTGTGCCCAGCAGCCGCAGCTGCGCGACGGTCAGCGGCGGCCGAGGTTGCGGTTTCGGATCGGAGGCCAGGTCGTACGCTCGGTCATTCAGCATGTCCGCTCGGCGGGTGGGCTCGGTCGGGTAAATGACGGGCCGGCTGGCAGCCATAACCTCATCGAGCGCACCGCCAGCAGTCGTTTCGGTCACAGGTTGATCAGTCCGGCCCAGAGGATCAGAACCAGTCCGATCAGGGCGGTAGTGACGCCCACCGCCCAGAGGCAGACGAACGCGAGAGTGGAGGTCGCGACGATGAGATCCCGGCGCGGGTGATTGCCGGAAAGGTCCCACGCGCCGTTGCACACCTCGAACCAGAACCAGGATGTGATCCGGGTGACGAATGCGACAGCGCCGGTGACGATCAGAGCGAAAACGACGTTGTTCACCGTGCGGCTGAGCGCTGTTCCGAACATGGCCACAGTCCAGGAAGACAGTGCGACGAACCCGGCAACGGACTGCACCCGGCGTACGGTGTTCTTTGATCGAGATGACCGCAGCATGGCGATGCTCGTGCTCGGATTCCTGTCGCCGGCCGGGGCCTCTGGTGTGTCGTTCATGCCTTCAAGACATGCGGCGCATCCGTGATCGAGCCGGCGCCTCGAGCAGCGCGCGTCGCACGCCGTCGTCGGCTCGGCACACTGCCGCTCGATCAAACCCCAAACGCCAGCAGGGAAAGGGAAAGGACGCGCGCATCTATGTTGCGGCGCAACTGCAACCGCGCACAAAACACGCGTTCCATCTCGAATCATGCCGATTTTCGTCGCCGTTTTTGCGCGAGCCCTGAGATTCGCCCGGAACGCGTTCAGCCCAAAGCGCCCGGTCCACTGCCATAAAGCGACTACGCCCCTTCCCTAATGCCAGCGTCCCTTCTCCGCTCCGTTGCACTCCGAGTCGAACTTTCCGGTTCCCGGAAAGCTGCGGTGCTCCGTCTGAACGCTGGCGCGTCCTTCCGAATCCCGTGCCATCGCCTCACCGGTTCGCCGATGTCACCTCCGTTCCGGAGGCTGGGTGCCGGTCTGCCGTGTGCAGCCCGGGTGCTGGGAAGCCGCTGTGGCGTCTTCTGCGCAGGGCATCGCTCACCGCTGCGCGTTGAACAATGGGAACTGCATCAGCTGCGCTGACAACACACCCCTGCCGGGGGCCTCACGCCGGGGGACTTCGTGACGCAACGCACCTGATGCCCGGCACCGGATCGCCACCCGATTCGCCCGACGTCCCGTCCCCCGCAGGAACAGCCCCGACCCGCACATCTTCAGCAGGCGTGAGGCCCCCGGCAGGGGAGCGTCTGTGGTGTGAACCGGAACGAATCCCGCCCAGCCGGCCGTCCCGTTCTTCGTTACGGAAGAGCAGAGCGCTGCCGAACTTCTGCACCACGCCCAGCCGTCGACAAGCAACCGGAACGCCAACCGCCCCGACAGGCGCACCGGTAAGCGCAGAGACCGATTCGGCAGACGCACCGACGGACGGACCGGGCACCAGGCACAGACAGCACGCCGTCCGAAACCCCACCATGCGAGAGGCCCCCGGCAGGGCAGCGACGACGGAGTCGGCGCGTGAAGGAAACCGTGAAGACATGCGATCCGGCAGGCACGCAGTTCGTACAGGCATCCGCACCGACAGACGCTCAGACGGACACGGCATTTCGAACCGTCGGACGTCAGGGCGTGCGGACAGACGGACGCAGGTGAGCGGGAGATGAGACCAGCGGGAGGAGGGCGCGCCAGCGCCCGGTAGGAACAGCGTTTCGAGCGCGGCCACGCGCGGATGGAGATGTGTAGCCGGCGCGCCAGCGCCGGCGGTGTCACGGTCGCCGAAGGCGGCTGAGTTCTATGGCGGACAGTTGCGTTGTCGAGGTGGTGGCGGAGGGCAGTCACGTTCAGAGCAGCCGAGATGGTCTTCGAAGAGTGGTCGACGTCATGGGTTTCCGAAGAGGTGTTCATGTTGGGTGGAGGGCGCGCCAGCGCCCGACCTCTTTACCTCTCGAAAGACTCAGGTCACTCGCCGCCGTTGGGCTCCTTTTTCGGCCAGCTCGCCCAGGTCACGGCGACCGCCGCGCTCCCACTTCGTGCTCGCAGTTTTCGGCGCTTCGCTTCTGGTGGTGCGCGTCCGGCGACCGCCGCGAGCATCGGGGCGAGCGCGGTGCCGCGCATGGTTTCTGTACAAGCACCAGCGGCGAGATAAGCTCACGCTCGGGGTAGACAACACATTCTTCAGGGGAACAC